>NZ_JBKKAD010000169.1:0-5616 GCF_046714715.1 Conyzicola sp.
CCAGCCCACGTTGTAGCTCACCTTGTGCAGGCCCATGCGTTCGACGACCGAGAGGAAGTCTTCGATGTCGTGCTCGGGCGAGATCACGACGACGCGGGTGGCGTCGTGCACGAGAAGCTCGTCGAACTCAACCTTGATACTCGAGGCGCCGAGGGTGCCGTCGGGGAAGTAGCCGGTGAAGCGGTAAAGCCCCTCCTCGTCTTCGACCGCGTAGTGCGCGGCGTCGAGGTTCGACTTGATCGTCGTGAGCACCTCGCCGGGGTTGAAGGTCTCGACGATGTGGCGCGAGTAGCCGAGCGGTGCGTCGGCGTCGCGCTTCAGCGTGATCGCGCCGTTCGAGCAGACCAGGTAGTCGGGGGTGATGCCGAGCCTGTCGAGCACTGGCAGGGTCATGGCGACCGAGCGGCCCGTCGCGAGCATGACCTCGTGGCCGAGGGCGCTCGTGCGTGTGACCTGCTCGAGCACGTCGTCGCCGAGGGTGCCGTCTTCGTGCAGAACCGTGCCGTCGATGTCTAGCGCGACGAGCCAGCGGTCGGTCGTCGCCGTCTGGTCGGTCGTCATTTGGCGACCGGTTCGAAGATCTCGAGACCGCCGAGGTAGGGCCGTAGGGCCTCGGGAACCACCACGGAGCCGTCGGCCTTCTGGTGCGTCTCGAGGATCGCGACCAGCCAGCGGGTGGTGGCGAGCGTTCCGTTGAGGGTGGAGACGGGCGTCGTCTTGCCGTTCTCGCCGCGGAACCGGATGTCGAGGCGGCGCGCCTGGTAGGTGGTGCAGTTGCTCGTCGAGGTGAGCTCGCGGTAGGTGCCCTGCGTGGGGACCCAGGCCTCGATGTCGAACTTACGGGCGGCGCTCGAGCCGAGGTCGCCGGCAGCGACGTCGATCACGCGGTAGCTGAGACCGCAGGCCTGCAGCATCGCCTCCTGGAATCCGACGAGCTTGTCGTGCTCGGCCTCGGCGAGGTCGGGGTGCACGTAGCTGAACATCTCCAGCTTGTTGAACTGGTGCACGCGCAGGATGCCGCGGTTGTCCTTGCCCGCCGACCCGGCCTCGCGGCGGTAGCAGGTGCTCCAGCCGGCGTAGCGCAGCGGGCCGTCCGACAGGTCGAGGATCTCGTCGGAGTGGTATCCGGCGAGCGCCACCTCGCTCGTGCCGGTGAGGTAAAGGTCGTCGGCCGGCAGGTAGTAGATCTCGTCGGCGTGCTCGCCGAGGAAGCCGGTGCCGGCCATGATCTCGGGTCGCACCAGCGTGGGCGTGATCAGTGGGACGAAGTCTTCGGCGAGCGCCTTGTCGAGCGCCATGTTCATCAGCGCCAGCTCGAGACGGGCGCCGACCCCGCGCAGGAAGTAGAAGCGGCTTCCGCTCACCTTGGTGCCGCGGGTGATATCGATCGCCTTGAGCATCTCGCCGAGTTCGGCGTGGTCGCGGGGCTCGAAGTCGAAGCTCGCCTTCTCGCCCACCTCGCGCAGCGTGGTGAAGTTCTCTTCGCCGCCGGCGGGCACGCCGTCGATGATGGGGTTGGCGATCGCACCGACGATGCGGGTGAACTGCGCCTCGGCCTCGACGGTCGCCTGCTGGGCGGCCTTGACCCGCGCCGCGAGCTCCTGCGCTTGGGCCACGAGCGCGCGCTTCTCGTCTTTCGGGGCCGCGGCAACCGTCTTGCCGAACACGTTCTGCTCGGCGCGCAGGTTCTCGAATTCGCCGATCGACTCGCGGCGGCGGGAATCGGCGGCGACCGCGTCATCCACCAGGGACACCGACGCACCACGCGCCTCCTGCGAACGACGGAGGATTTCGGGGTTTTCGCGCAGAATCTGTGGATCAATCACTCGCCCAGTCTACTTTCAACCGGATTCCAAACGTCATCGCCAGCGTTGCCGTACCGTGAGAGCCGTGCCCACCCCGAAGCGATCGCCGAACCGTCGCGCCGCGGTCATCTACAACCCGCTGAAGGTAGACGTTCTCGCCCTCGAGACCGCCGTCGCCTCGGCCGCGAAAGAGGCCGGTTGGCACCGCACCCTGTGGTTCGCGACGACGATCGACGACGCCGGGCAGCTGCTCGTCGCCGAGGCGATCACGCGCGGCGCCACCCTGGTGATGGCCGCGGGCGGCGACGGCACGGTGCGGGCGGTGGCCGAGGGGCTGCGTGACACCGGGGTCCCCTTGGCGCTGCTGCCCTCCGGCACCGGGAACCTGTTGGCGCGCAACCTCGACATTCCGCTCGGCAACCTCGCCGAGACCGTCGCCCTCGCCTTCTCCGGGGTCGACCGCATGATCGACCTCGGCCTCGCGTCGATCGTGCGCGACAACGGCGACGCCGAGGAGCACGTGTTCCTCGTGATGGCGGGCCTCGGCCTCGACGCGAAGATGATCGCGAAGACCAGTCCGAAACTCAAGAAGGCCGTCGGCTGGCTCGCCTACGTCGACGCCATCGGCCGCTCCCTGCCCGAGATCAAACCCGTGAAGCTGCGCGTGAGCGTCGACTCCGAACCGGCGCGCAGCGTGAACGTGCACACCATCATCATCGGCAACTGCGGCAAACTGCCGGGCGGCATCCTGCTCATCCCCGACGCGAAGCCCGACGACGGGCTGCTCGACTTCGTGGCGCTTCGCCCGCGCGGCCCCTTCGGCTGGATCAACGTGTGGAACAAGCTCGCCTGGGAGAACGGCGTGCTGCGCAAGAGCGCCCTCGGCCGCCGCATCATCGACCTGTCGCGCGACGTGAAAGATGTCGTCTACTTCACGGGCAAAGACCTGCGGATGACCGTGGAGACACCGCAGCAGTTCCAGCTCGACGGCGACGAGTTCGGCGAGGCGAAGTCGGTGCACGCGTGGGTCGACCCGGGCGCGCTCACGGTGCGGGTGCCCGCCGGCTCGTTCTAGCGGGCTGAGTAGGCCGCCCGCGGCCGCGCCCTGTCGGTTGAGTAGGCCGCCCGCGGCCGTATCGAAACCCCGCTAGTTCATCAGCCCGTTCAGCCATTCGCGCGCCTCGAGGAAGCTGTCGTCGCCGTAGCGGGTCGACACCTCGATCGGCAGCTTGTCGGCGCGCGCGTAGCTGCCGAGGAAGATCACGTTGGGGCTGAACCGCTTCAGTCCGAGCAGGGCGTCGGCGACCCGCTCGTCGTGGATGTGCCCGTCGAGGTCGATGATGAAGCGGTACCGGCCGAGGGCGTCGCCGATCGGACGCGACTCGATCAGGCTCATGTTCACCCCGCGGGTGGCGAACTGCTCGAGCATCTCCAGCAGGCGTCCGGCCTTGTCGTCGGGAAGCTCGGCGATGATGCTCGTCTTGTCCGAGCCGGTGCGGTCGGGCACCGCCACGGTGCGGCTCACCAGCACGAACCGGGTGACGGCGTTCGGGTTGTCGCCGATGTCGGTCGCGAGCACCTCGAGGTCGTAGTGCTTCGTGATGCCGGGGGGCGCGACCGCAGCGTTGGCGTGGTCGTTCAGCAACAGGTTCGCGGCCGCCGCCACGTTCGAGCTGGCGGGGATGTGGCCGTGGCCGGGAAGGTTCTTGTCGAGCCAGAGGTGCGTCTGGCCGTAGGCGACCGGATGCGCGTTGACGATTGAGACGTCGGCCCGCGTCGTTCCCGGGCGGGCCACCAGAACGAAGTTGACGGGAACCAAAAACTCCCCCACGATGCGCAGGTCGGGGATGGTGGCCAGCGCGTCTTGCGTCGCGCTCACGCCACCCTCGATCGAGTTCTCGATCGCGATCATGGCGGCGATGCTGCGCCCGGCGACCACGTCGTTCAGCGCCTCACCCACATTGTTCACCGGGTGCCAGTTCTTGCCCTGCGCCGCGGTTACCTGCGCGAGCGCCGCCTCGGTAAACGTGCCGGCCGGGCCGAGATAGCTGTAGGTCTCGGCGGGGGCGTGGGCGTCAGCGGGCATGGTCACGAGTTTAGGGTGTGACGTCAGCGACGGGCCTCAGTAGTCGTCGCCGGCGACGCACGCGCTCTGAACGACAAACCGCACCGTGCCGTCTTTGTCTTCCAGTGACATCCCACGGATCGCGGAGTCCGCTCCGCCGGTCGCCACGACGTGGGCGCTACTCTTCGGCTCGTCGAGGGTGAAGCCCTGGGCGAGCCATTCGTCGCGCACGCGGGCGAACCCGCCCGGCAGGTCGTCGACGAGAAACCAGACCTCGAAGCTCACGGCCCCTCCCGCCAGATTGCCGCAGCCGCCGATGAACACCGGAAAGGTCGTCGTGCCCGCGGGGATTGCCGGGTCGTCGATCGGGCCGACCACGGCGATCGTGCCGTCGACCTGCGCCTGGCCCGCCGCCGTGATGTCGGCGAGGGTGAATAGCGTCGTCGCTTCCTCGGGCGGCGCGGGTTCGACGACCTCTGCGGGCGGCGCCTCCTGCAGGTCGGGAAGAGCGGGCTCTGCGGGAAAGGACGGCGCGCTACCGGCCCGGTCTTCCATAGGGGCGAGGCCCGCGATGCCGAGCGACGCCGCGAGAAAGAGCGCCCCGACCACACCTAGCGCGGCTACAACCGTGCCGGTCGTTCTGTTCGGGGTGAACCTCACGCCGACAACGAGCAACGGCGCGGCCACCGAGGCGACGACGATCAGAGCCATAAGACCCTGAACCGGCGCCCCACTGTCGGGTTGGCCACCCCAGCCCCGCCAGTAGGGGTCGGCGATCAACACGATCGACTGCGCGAAAGCGGCGGTTCCGAGCGCGAACCCGACGAGCAGCAGCCGCCATGACCAACGCTCGCGCGCCGAAACCGGGTCGTCCGCGGAGGGCTCGTCGAGAGACGTCCATGCGATGCGCGCGGCTACACCCGCCGTGATCGGTGCCACGATCAGTGTCACCACCCATACCCACGCCAGGTCGCGAAGCGGCGCGTACAGCATCCCCACGGCCACGAGCGCTCCCGCCGAGCCGAGCGCCGCGCCGACGGACGCCGCCGTCCTGCCCGCGCGCTCGGTCGGGCGCGGCAGCCGCGCGGCGGCCTCGAGAGCCACGACGGCGAGTGCGGCACTGACGAAACCCGCCGCCGCGCCAACGACACCGCCGACGAACGCGGCCGGAATCAGGGCGTAGAGCGCGAAGACAAGCACCTCGAGGCTGCCGACGAACGCCGAGATCACCGCGCCCACCACGATCGCGAGCAGGCCGCCCACCACCCCGCAGACCGCGCCGAGGAGGGTGCCGCGCACGAGAGTTCGCGACGGGGCGAGCCGCGGAAGGTCGCCGGTCGTCGTCATCCACTCACGTTATGCCGCTCTACCGTCCACGGCATCCGTCGCAGTGATGACCGCCGCTCGCCGAGCGCGACACGCAGGTCGTCACGATCATGATGAGCGGCGGCTACAACGCCTGAACGCCGCATTTTCGATTTTCGCGGTTCAGTTCGCGCTGAATATCAACACGAACTGAACCATCGTTTTCGAGGATCCGAAATTCTCGAGCCGGGATCGGCCAGCGAGCGCTGGCGATCAGCCCGCGACATCCGAAACTTCGAGTGCAAGACTTAGCAGCATGACAACACGTGCCGGTCAGCCCGCCCAGGAATCCGATCTCATCAACGTCGAAGAACTCGTCGCCGCATATTTCAGCAAGGTTCCGGATGTCACGAACCCCGACCAGAAGGTCGTGTTCGGCAC
>NZ_JBKKAD010000170.1:0-12688 GCF_046714715.1 Conyzicola sp.
GATGTCACGGACGCCGCGACTGTGCTCGACGGCGTACTGGCGGGGCTGGCTGTGGCCCACGCGGCCGGGCTCGTGCACCGCGACATCTCGCCGGCGAACGTGCTGATCGCCGCGCACGACGGGCCGCTGCTCGCGTCGCACGTGCTGCTCGTCGACTTCGGGCTCGCCGACGTGACCGGGCGCACCGCAGTGGGTCGAGATGTGCTGCTGGCCGAGTCGGTCGGAGATTCGGTGACGGATGCCACGGCCACCGATATCGGAGTGATCGGAAACGCCGCCTTTATGTCGCCCGAGCAGGCGCAGGGCAAACCCGTGCGCGCGGCGGGTGACCTCTACCAGGCGGGGGCGCTGCTCTACTTCCTGCTCACCGGTCGGGTGCCCTACCCGCGCGACACAACGGCGCAGGTTCTCGAGGCGCACGTCTCGGCTCCGCCGCCCGTTCCCTCGGTGCTCGCGCCGGGGGCCCGGCCGCTCGACCGCGTGGTCACCCGGGCGATGACGAAGACGCCGGCACGCAGGTTCCGGCACGCGGCGGAGTTCAGGGCCGCGATTGCGGCTGCCGTCGAGGGTGTGGCCCTCGCTGTGTCGGCGCCGGCCGCGGGCGAGCCTCCCACAACCGCCCCTGCGACGCGCGTGCTGGAGTCGACGACCGCCGGGCAGCTCGCCTACCTCTCCCCCGCGCCCACCGCATCGCCCGCCTCCGAGCCCGAGCGGTCCACCCCGTCGGGCGGCGGCCTCGCCGCGCTGGTGGCCGTGGCACTGATCGGCGGGCTCGCGGTGTGGGGCGTGGTGTCCGCCTCGGCCAGCCCCGAACCCGCCACACGCAAGGTGGCCGCGGCGGTGAACACGCCCACCCCAACGGCGACGCAACCGGTGCCGGAGGCGCAACCGACGGCATCCGCACCGCCCCTCGTCGACCCCGTCGTGGTCGAGGCTTTTGTGCCCACCCTGTACGGCACGCTCGCCGACGCCGAACGGTCGCTCGCGGCGCTGGGCCTCGCGCTCGGCACGGTGTCGAGCATCGAGTCGGCCGAGAAAGCCGAGCGCGTTCTCAGCCAGAACCCGCAACCCGGGCAGAGCGTGCCCGCCGGTTCGGCCGTGGATGTCACCGTCGCGTCGGGCACGAACACGGTTCCCGCGGTGGCGCAGCTCAGTGTCGGCGCCGCCAGGGCGCTGCTCGAGTCCGCGGGCTTCGTGGTCGACGTCGTGGGAACCGTCTCGCCGACGGCCACCGTGAACGCGACCCAGCCGGCCCAGGGCACCGTGCTGCGCGTCGGGGTCGGCGTCGTGCTGCTCGTCGACGACGTCGAGCCGCCGGTCGTGCCGAGCCCCGAGCCCACGGCGGTGACGCCGTGAGCGGGTTCGCGCGTTTCGCCGTGTACGGGGGCATCGTGCTGATTCTGGGCGCGGCGGTGATGCTGATGCGGCTCACTTCGATCGAGGCACCCGAGGCCCGCATGGCGGCTGCCGCCGCGGCACCGATCGCGGCCGCGGCCCCGGCGGCTCCGAACCCCGCGGCGCTCGTGGCACCCACCGACAGGATCGACCCGCTCTGGGCGGCGCAGACCGGCGCGGCCGCGGGCATTCCGACCAGGGCGATAGTCGCCTACGCCTCGGCCGACCTCTCCGTCGACGCCGAACAGCCCGGCTGCGGCCTCGGCTGGAACACCATCGCGGCGATCGGCGCGATCGAATCGGTGCACGCCACGATCGACGGCACCCAGCTCGATACCGACGGCTACCCGTCGCCGGCGATCCGCGGCCCCGCCCTGAACGGACGCGGGTTCGCGGCCATCGCCGACACCGAAGACGGGGTCTGGGACGGCGACGCCGCCTGGGATCGCGCGGTGGGCCCGATGCAGTTCATCCCGTCGACCTGGGCCGACTGGGCCGCCGACGGCAACGGCGACGGAATCACCGATCCGAACCAGATCGACGACGCCGCGCTCGCCACGGCGCGGTACCTGTGTGCGACGGGCGATCTGAGCAGCCCGCAGAACTGGCGGGCCGCCGTGTTCTCGTACAACCACCTCGAGAGCTACGTCGACGACGTGGCCGCAATGGCAAACCGATATGCGACCGCGGCCGGAGGCCACTGACATGAGGCCACTGACATGAAGACCGCGACCCCGCAGGGCTGGCCCGTGACGGTGCCGCCGTCGGACACCGACCCGTACCTCGCCGCGGCGCTGTGGCTTATCGAGAAGGGCGACGGGGCGCTCATCGTCGACCGACCGGTGCGGCCCGGATCGATCCACGCGCGCATCCTGCTCGAGTCGGTGCCCGTGATCGACGCGCGCCCCCGCTCGCGAGCCGCTGGCCTCGCCGTTGTGCTCGTCACTCCCGCACCGGAGACCCTCGAGCGACTCGACCGTTTCGACTTCGACCCCTCCACCGAGTGGATGCTGATCCCCTCGGGCGCCGACAGTGCGGACCGCGCGTTCCAGGACGCGTGGCTGTGGGCGATGCGGCGCCCGTCGAGCGCGCGCCTCGCCGGGCGCACGATGCCACACTTCGACCTGTCGGCGCTGCTCAC
Organism: Conyzicola sp.; assembly: GCF_046714715.1. Taxonomy (GTDB): domain Bacteria; phylum Actinomycetota; class Actinomycetes; order Actinomycetales; family Microbacteriaceae; genus Conyzicola. The sequence goes on from NZ_JBKKAD010000170.1 coordinate 2,537, forward strand.
GCCGCCCGAGGTGTGGGCGCTCGCCGTGCGCTCCGGTATCGCGAGCGCGCAGCTGGAAGCGTTACGCGCGGCGGCTTCGAGTCACCTGCTCTACTAGACAGCCGAGGAAGACCCGCGCGGCACGAGCGTCGCGGGGATGACGACCGTGTCGCGCTCGCCGCCGTCGAGCTCTTGGATCAGCAGGGTGGCCGCGGCGACTCCGATCTCGAAGCGGTCGACCGCCACCGTCGAGAGGGCCGGCGCCAGCAGCCGGCTGGTCGAGAGGTCGTCGTGCCCGACGATGCTGATGTCCTCCCCGACACGCACCCCGGCCTCCGCGGCGGCGAAGTACAGCGCCGAGGCAATGTAGTCGCTGTTAGTGATGTAGGCCGTCGGCCTCGTAGCCGGGTCTTCACGCATCACCGCGCCCACGACCTCCGCGGCCCGGTCGTGCTGCATCGCGGTCTCGACCACCCGCCCCTCGAGTCGGTGTCGCGCCACTTCAACCCGGAACGTGTCGACCCGCTCGTCGTCGGCGCTGCGGTCGTGCGGCGCCGCGACGATCGCGATGCGCCGGTGCCCGAGCTCGCGCAGGTGGTCCACCGCCTGGCGCACGGCCGATTCGCTGTCGACGTGCACCCTGCTCACGTCGAGCTGCGGCGAATGGTTGGCGGCGTTGATGAGCACGAGCGGCTTTCCCGTCGACTTCTGCCAGCGCGCCGCCGCGTCACCGCCGCCGATCGGCGCCAGCGCCAGCCCGTCCGCCTCTCGAGCGATGAACGTCGAGACCAGCTCGCGCTCGCGATCGGAGGAGTAGTCGGCCGACCCGATGATGACCCCGAGCCCCGCCGTCGCGCAGGTCGCGTCGAAGCCGTTGATCACGTCGAGGAAGAAGGGATTGCGCAGGTTACGGATGAGCAGTGCCACCGCCCCCGACCGCCCGGTGCGGAGCGCGACCGCCGAGTTCCACGGAACGTAGCCGAGCAATTCCGCGGCGGCTTTCACCCGTGCGCGCACCGGCTCGCTGACGCCCGTGCGTCCGTTCAGCGCGAAGCTCGCCGCCGAGGTCGACACTCCCGCCTCGCGCGCGACATCGGCGAGCGAGACGCGACGGCGGTGTGGCTGATCGACGGTCATCGCATATTCCTAGCGTCGTCGGCGGGCTGCCGGGGCGGATGGCGGGCTGTCTGGGTAATCCGACGGGTGCTGTTCATCTTCCATTTACCGGAAGACCGATTTCGCCGCCATCCCCGACTATAACGTTATAGCTACCCCCCCACCGATGAAAGGTTCACCATGATCTTCACCCGCTCCCGAGCTACCGCAGCCGTCGCATCCGGCGCTGTCTTGCTCGCTCTGGCCGGCTGCGCGTCTGCCAACGTCGACGAGTCGTCCGCGTCGGGAGGGTCGTCGGATGTCAGCGGAGGCACCCTGATCACGTACAACTCCCCGGAGTCGTTCGCCAACTTCGGTGCCCTTCTCGAACAGTTCAGCGCCGAGAACTCCGTCGAGGCTCCAAGCGACACCAAGAACTCCGGGCAGGCCCTCGCCGCCCTCGTCGCCGAGGCGAGCGCGCCCCAGGCCGACGCCGTCTACCTCGGCATCGCGTTCGGACCGAGCGCCGTCACGGCCGACGTCACCGAGGCCTACAAGCCCGAGGGCTTCGAAGACATCCCCGACGGACTGAAAGACCCCGACGGCAAGTGGTTCGCTGTGCACACCGGCGCCATCGCCTTCATCTGCAACACCGAGGCGATCGGCGACCTCGACTGCCCGACGAGCTGGGCCGACCTGCTCGACCCGAAGTACGCCGGCATGGTCGGATACCTCGACCCCTCGCAGGCAGCTGTCGGCTACTCGGTGGCCGCCGCCGTCAACCTCGCTCTCGGCGGAACTATCGACGACTTCGGCCCCGGGCTCGACTACCTCACGAAGCTCAAGGCCAACGGCGCCGTGACCCCCGCGCAGACTGCCACCGCCAAGGTCGTGCAGGGCGAGATCCCGATCCTCATCGACGCCGACTTCAACGGCTACGCCGCCCAGTACAACGACGACGCCCCGCTCACCGTGACGATCCCCGAAGAGGGTTCGATTCAGGTTCCCTACATCGCGGGCCTCGTCAAGAACGCGCCGCACCCCGAGCTCGGCAAGAAGTGGCTCGACTACCTGCTCTCCGACGAGGGCCAGGCCACGCTCGCCGGCGGCTACGTGCGCCCCATCTCGGGCGAGGTTCCCGACGACGTCGCTGACAAGGTCGCCGACGCCGACGACTTCGAGCGCGCCGAGGTCGTCGACTACGCGGCACTCGCCGCCGCACAGGCCGACTTCGTGACGGCCTACCAGGCGCAGGTTCGCTGACCCGTGTCTGTACTCGCACGACGGACCGGGTGGGGCGGCCTTCTGGTCGCCCTGCCCGGGCTCGCTTTTCTCGCCTGGTTCCTGCTGCGCCCCCTCGCCCGGCTCGTCGTCGACTCGTTCAGGCAGACGACCTTCGGCGTGACCGCGCCCGGATTCACGCTCGCCAACTACCAGGCCGTCTTCGTCGACGCCGGACTGCGGCAGTCGCTCGTCACCACCGTCGTGCTCTCTGCGGCGGTGACCGCGATCACGCTCGTCGTCTGCACGCCCGCCGCGCTCACCCTGGCCCGCTCCGGGCCCCGCCTCTCCGCCGTAGTCGACGCGATCCTCGTCTTCCCCCTCGCCTTCCCCGGAATCGTCATCGGCTTCTTCGTGATCGTTCTTCTCGGCCGCAACGGCCTCGCCTCGCAGCTGCTCGAGACCACGACCGGCGAGCCGGGCGCCCGCTGGGCCTACACGGCCGGCGGTCTCGCCGCCGCGTACGTCTACTTCTGCATCCCGCGCGTGATCGGCACGCTTCGCGGCGCGGCCTCCACCCTCGACCCCGACCTGCCCGTCGTGGCCGCCTCGCTCGGCGCCTACCCGATGCGCGTCGCCGCGACCGTCACCATGCCGCTGCTTCGCGCTCCCCTGCTCGCCTCCGCCGGCGTCTGCATGGCCACCTGCCTCGGCGCCTACGGCACGGCCGCGACGCTGTCGGAGGGCATCCGGGTGCTGCCGCTCGACGTCGCCGACGCCCTCTACACCCGCGGCGACCAGGGCAGCGCGGCCGCGCTCTCCGTGGTGCTCGCAGTGCTCGCCGTGCTCTCGCTCGTGCTCTGCACCGCCGTGGCCCGCCTGCTTGAGCGCCGGTCGCCGCGCTCCGGCACAGACCTCCCGCTCGTGCTCGCTCCCGTCGCGCAGGTCGCGCGATGACCCGCCGGCCCGGCTACCGCGAACGCGTGGGCCCGCTCGCCCTCGGTGTTGTGCTCGTCTTCGTGCTAGTGCCCATCCTCGGCACGATCGCCGTCTCCCTCTCGCCCGACGCGTCGCGCGGCCCGTTCGTCGGCGGCATTACCGGCGACTGGTACGTGATGGCGTGGCAGCTTCTGCAGCCGAAGGTCGGCCCCACCCTCGCCGTCACCGCGTGTGTGCTGGTCGGCGCGGTGCTCGTCGTGCTGCCGCTCTGCCACGCGCTCGCCCGCCGGGTCATGCCGGGAACCGCGGTCATCCGCCAGATCACGATGCTGCCGCTCGCCGTGCCCGGCGTCGCTCTCGGCCTCGCCCTCGCGGCCTCCGACCCGGCGCTGCGCTCCAGCGGCGCACTGCTCGTCGCCGGACAGCTTCTCGTGACGGTGCCGTTCCTCGTCGCCGGTCTCGTGCCGGCCCTCGCCGACCCCAAGCTCATCGAGGCGGAACGGGTCGCGTCGACACTCGGCGCGGGACCGCTTCGCAGACTCCTCACCATCACCCTCCCCGGCATCCGGCTGCCGCTCGCGGCTGCCCTGCTCATGGCCGCCGCCCTCTCGATCGGCGAGTTCAACCTCAGCTTCTTCGTTGTGCCGCCGGCGCACCAGACGGCGCCGTTCGCCCTCTACTCGGCCTTCACCACCCAGCGCCTCGAACTCGGGGCGGCCGGGTCGATGCTGTTCGGCGTCGCGCTGATTCCCGCCGCGATCGCCGCCGCCCTGCTCGCACGTCGTTCGCTGTCCCGGAAGGACGCATCGTGATCACCACCCCCTCCAACCGCAGCGCCGTGCATCTCGAGGGTGTCGGCCACGCCTACGGCAGCACGGTCGCCGTCGACGACGTCACGCTCTCGGTCGGCGACGGCGAGGTGCTCGCACTGGTCGGACCCAGCGGTTGTGGCAAGTCCACCCTGCTGCGGCTCATCGCCGGCCTGCTCACGCCGTCGACGGGAACCGTCTGGCTCGGCGGCGACGACGCGACCCGGTTGCGCGCCGAACGCCGCGGCATCGGCTACGTGCCGCAGTCGTACGCGCTGTTCCCGCACCTGAGCGTGCGTGAGAACGTCGCCTACGGGCTCGCGGCGCAGCGGGTTCCGCGCGGCGAACGCGGCGCGCGCATCGACGAGGCGCTCGAGCTGACCCGCATGACCGAGTTCGCCTCCCGCATGCCCGCCGAGCTCTCCGGCGGCCAGCGCCAGCGCGTGGCGCTCGCCCGCGCGCTCGCGATCCGGCCGACGGTGCTGCTGCTCGACGAGCCGCTGTCGGCGCTCGACCCGCAGCTGCGCGACGGCATGCGCCGCGACCTGCGCGCGCTGCTCGCGGCCGCCGACTGCACCACGATCATCGTCACGCACGACCAGTCCGAGGCTCTCGCCCTCGCCGACCGAGTCGCCGTGATGCGCGCCGGCAGGGTCGTGCAGGCCGACACCGTCGCACGCATCTGGGACCACCCGGCCGAGCCCTTCGTCGCCGAGTTCGTCGCCGGCGCCGCCGTGCTGCCGGCCCGCGTCACCGAGCGCCGGGTGCACCTCGCCGACGACTGGAAGGTGCCGCGCGAGGCGTTCCGGCCCTCCAACGCTGTCGCGGGAGCCTCGGCCTTCGTCGTCATCCGCCCCGACAACGGCGCCTCGGTCTCCAAGCCGGCCGCGGACGACCTGCTCGGCGCCCTCGACCCGGGCGTGCGCGACTGCGTCGTCGTCGACGCCGAACCGCATGGCAGCCACTGGGCCCTGCGCGTGCGTCTGCTGACCGACAACGTCGCCGACCCGCGCTGGCCCGAAATCACGGTTGCCGCCGAGACGCCGTGGCTGCCGGGAACGCGGTTGCGATTCGAACTGCGGATGACGGGAACCACCGTGCACCGTGACCGGGGCCGCGCCACCCACGCCCCGGCGCCCCACCAGCCGACACTTTCGCCCTCGATCCACCAGGAGTCCCACGTATGACCCTCACCCTCGACATCATCGGCGTCGCCGCCACCGCGCCGGTGCTCACCTCGGCCGCCAGCGGTTACCTGCTCACCACCGAGAGCGGCTCGGTGCTCGTCGACTGCGGCCCGGGTGTCGTGATGGAGCTCGCCCGCCGCGGACTGCTCGACGACCTGCGGGCGATCGTCGTCACCCACCGGCACGCCGACCACGCGCTCGACCTCGGGGCGCTCGCGTTCCGGGTGCAGTTCCCGACCCCCCGCGCCGAACGCATCCCGCTCTACCTCCCGGCCGAGAGCCTCGACTACGTGGCATCCTTCGACGACCTCATCGGCATCCCCACCGTGCCGACCCTGCAGCAGCCGCTCGCGCAGGCCTTCGACGTGCGCGGCCTCGACCTCGTGACCCCCACGCCGATCGAGATCCTCGACGGGCTCGTGCTCACGGCGCACCCCGCCAAGCACGCCGTGCCGAGTGCTGCGCTGCGCTTCGAACACCGCGCGTCGCGGGCGGTCGTCGCCTTCTCGAGCGATACCGCCGACTGCGCGGGTGTGCGCGCCGCCGCCGACCGCGCCGATGTGTTCGTCTGCGAGGCGACCTACCTGCGCGCCACGGAGCAGGAGCTCGAGGGCCACGGCCACCTCACCGGCGCCGGTGCCGGCGAGCTCGCCCGGGCGGTCGGCGCGGGCACGCTGCTCGTCACGCACATCGCCGACCCCGCCCTGGCGCCCGAGATCCTCGCCGACGCCGTCGCGGCGGCGGGCGACACCGTCACGACCGTGCTCGCCCGTCCCGGCGACCGGCACACCGCGGGGGTCGCGCGGCCCGCCTAGGTCACACGGGGCGTCACGTCGGTCACGGGGAAATCGGCTCGGCCCATGGTGAACGTCAGAACGTACATGTTGGTGATGATCGGCCACGGAGGAACGGCATCTTTCAGTTGCTGGCCGAGCGTGGCCGAAAACGTGACATCGTCGGCGATCTGAATCACGTTGAAGGCACCGGTGGTCTCACCCTCGGCCCTACCCACCGGACCATGAGGCTCGTACGCAATCTTGTCTGACGACTGCACGAAGCTGATCGTTTCGATGTCAACGCTGCCTCTTCCCAGGAGGTCGGAGTCGGCGAGGAGCGCAATGGCGCCGGGGCCTGCCGCCGACCAGAACCGGTTCTTGAATGGCCTGGGTTGATCAGGGCCGAACAACACGTGTGCGTGTACCCGATCTGCCGTGTCACCGAACCCTTCGGCACCGAGGAGCAGGTAGGTCATCGCGACGTCTGCGGCGTCACGTCGTAGATCAACCGCGCGAACTGGCCGTGCGCCTCGGCCGACACGAGTCGCAGCCGGTCGGACTCGAGACGACGCGGGAACAGCGGCGCGCCGGCGTCGAGGGCGACGGGCGCCACCGACAGCGCGATCGTGTCGAGCGCCCCGGCGTCGAGAAACTGCCCGGCGAGATCGCCGCCGCCGATGACCCAGATGTCGCCGTCGCCCGCGGCCTCCCGGATGGCCGGCAGGTGCTCGGCCACGGAACCGCGCACGAACCGGACGTCGGCCCCCGCGGGCACCGGCAGATCGCGGGTCGTGAACACGAAGGTCGGGCGGTCGCCGTGAAACTCCGCCCACTTCTCGGGGTGCGCGAGGATGTCGGATTCGGCGAGCACCCACTGGTAGGTCGTGGAACCCTCGACCTGAGCGCCGAGGCCCGTGGGCATCAGCCCCTCGTCGGGATTCTCGCCCCCGTCGACGGCGAAGAGCCAAGCGAGAGAGTTGTTGCTGTCGGCGATCCACCCGTTGATCGTGGTCGCCGTGTCGAAGAGTATGCGTCCCATGCCGCCGATGCTAGCGACCGCCACCGACACCCACCAGAGCCGGAATAGGGCGGTGCGACCCTACTCGGGCACCACCGCGATCGGGCAGGTCATGCCGAGCAGCAGGTCGTGGCTCGTGCTGCCGAGCAGCGTGTCGCCGACGGTCGCGCGGTCGTGGCGGCCGACGACGAGCAGCGACGCCCCCGCGGCCTCCTCGGCGAGGACGAGCGCCGCCGGCCCCTCCCTGAACCGCTGGTGCAGCTCGAGGCCCGGCCAGCCGGCGCGCACGTGCGCGAGCGTCTCGGCCAGGGCGCGGGCGTGCAGGTCCTGCATTCTCGACCACACGCCTGGGTGGGCGAACATCGCGACGGCGATCAGCTTCGGAACGCTCCAGCAGTGCGCCACCGTGAGCGCCCGGCCGGAGTTCTGCGCCTCGCTCGCGGCGAAGTCGACGACGAGCGGCTGTTGCGCCGTGCTCTCCAGCCCGACGAGCACTCCGTCGTCGGACGGCACGCGCGGCGCGGGCACCACCACGACGGGACAGCGCGCGGTCGACGCGATCCGGATGGGCAGCGTGGCGTACGACCCGGCTTCCGAACGGCCGGTGCCGATCACGAGAAGGTCGGCCTCGCTCGACGCGGCGACGAGTTGGGCGCGCGGCTGGCCGGTGCGCAGGGTGCCCTCGACCCGCACGCCGGGGGCGGTCTCTTCGATGCGACGCACGGCGTCGCTGAGCACTGTGGCGTACAGCGCCCGGTAGTCGTTTCCCGCGAGCACCGACTCCGACGGCAGCGGGTCGAACACGGCGGTGACGGCGATCTCGATCTCGGTGTGGCTGCTGCGCTGCACGGCCCAGTCGATCGCCGCCTCACCAGAGGCGGTGCCGTCGATGGCTACGCAGACTCTCTCCACGCCCCCAGTTTTCCACCGCCATACCGCCCAGCCAAGCCCCCCGGGCGACACAAACGCAACAATCGTTAGTCCGTCCACCCGGCCGAACCGGCCGATAATGGGCGCATGACCGATTTACCGGCGTGGCCGAAGCCCGACGACTCGGCCCGCTGCCCCTGTCTCAGCGGCGCGACCTACGGCGCCTGCTGCGGTCCGTTCCACCGCGGCGAGGCGCTCGCGCCCTCCGCCGAGCGGTTGATGCGGTCGCGCTACGCGGCCTACGTCACCGGCAACGTGCGCTATCTGCTGGCCACGTGGCATCCGAGCACCAAGCCGTCCTCACTCGCCCTCGATCCCGACCAGCGCTGGTTTCTGCTCGACATCGTGCGCACGTCGCGCGGCGGCATGCTCGACGACGTCGGCACCGTCGAGTTCATCGCCAAGTATCGCCTCGGCGGCCGGGCGGGCGAGCAACACGAGAACAGCCGGTTCGTGCGCGAGCGCCGACGCTGGTACTACGTCGACGCGATCTAGCCCGCACGCCGGGCGGGTCAGCGGTTGGTCGCCGCGACCCACTCGTCGAGTTTCGCCGCCGCGGCGCCGGAGTCGACGACCCGCGCGGCGATCTCCATCTTCTGTGCCAGGCGGTCGAGGATGGGCACCCGCAGCTGCTCCGGGTCCTCGGCGAGGGCGAACGCCACCAGGCCCGCGGCGGCGTTGAGCAGCACGACGTCGCGCACGGGACCCGTGTCGCCGGCGAGCACCGAGCGGATCACGCCCGCGTTGTGGGCGGGCGACTCGCCGAGCAAGGCCTCGATCGGCGCGCGCGGGATGCCGAGATCGAGCGGGTCGAGGTCGTGCTCGGTCACCGAGCCGAGCGAGACCTCCCAGATGTGACTGTGGCCCGTCGTCGTGAGCTTGTCGATGCCGTCGTCGCCGCGGTAGACGAGAGCGGTCGCGCCACGCGTCTGGAACACGCCCACCACGAGCGGAACCCGCTCGAGGCTCGCGACGCCCACGGCGGACGCGTCGGGCCTGGCCGGGTTGCACAGCGGACCGAGCACGTTGAACAGCGTCGAGATGCCGAGTTCTTTGCGGGTCGCCGCGGCGTGGCGGAACCCGGGGTGGAACATCGCCGCGAAGGCGAAGGTGATGCCCGTCTCGCGCTGCACCTCGGCCACGCGCTCCGGCGGAATGCCGAGGTTCAGCCCGAGCTCGGAGAGAACGTCGGATGCACCGGAGGCACTGCTGGCGCCGCGGTTGCCGTGCTTGATGACGGGCACCCCGGCCGCAGCGGCGATGACCGACGCCACCGACGAGATATTCAGCACGGCGCCGTACGGGTCGCCCCCGGTGCCGACGATGTCGAGCACCCTCGGGTCGACGTCGAGGGGTAGGGCGTTCTCGAGCACGGCGTCGCGGAAACCCACGATTTCGTCGACGGTTTCACCCTTGATGCGGAGCGCGACGAGCAGTCCGGCCAGCTGGGCCGAGGTGGCCTCGCCCGCCATGACCTGCTTCATCGCCCACGTCGACTCGAAAATGGAGAGGTTGTCCCCGTTCACGAGGGTTCCGAGAATGCGGGGCCAGGTCAGTGCAGATGCCATAGCTGAAATCCTAACTACCGAATTCGATCCCGTTCACTGGCGACAGACCGCCTGAAAGGGAAACAGAGTCGTCGTTATCGGACATAATGGAGGGGTGACTACGACCTCCATCAGCCCATCTGTCGGCGCCCCTGTGGTTAACCGCCCCAACACGGTAGCGGTTGGCACCATCGTGTGGCTTGGAAGCGAAGTCATGTTCTTCGCCGGCCTCTTCGCGATCTACTTCACGCTGCGTTCCACGAGCCCCGGATTGTGGGAATCGCAATCGAGCCTGCACAACATCTGGTTCTCGGGTATCAACACGGGAATCCTCGTGGCATCGTCGGTGGCCTGCCAGTTCGGCGTCTTCGCCGCGGAACGTCTCCAGCCTCGCCGAACCAGCTGGAAGATCGCTGACTGGGGCATGGTCGAGTGGTTCTTCGTCACCTACGCGATGGGCGCGATCTTCGTCATCGGCCAGGTCTTCGAGTACGCGACTCTCGTGAGCGAGGGGCTTCGCCTCGACTCCGACTCCTACGGGTCGGCCTTCTACCTCGCGACCGGATTCCACGGTGTGCACGTGATCGGCGGGCTGATCGCCTTCCTGTTCATCATCGGCCGCGGCTACGCGGTCAAGAACTTCGGCCACAA
>NZ_JBKKAD010000171.1:0-12410 GCF_046714715.1 Conyzicola sp.
CGACGGTCGCCCACGAACTCGCCAGGGTGCTGGAAGCCGACCATCCGGACCTCGTCGTCAGCGACATGAAGAAGTCGTTGCGCGACGGCCGCGTGCTCGTCGACTGGAGCCAGAACAACGGCAGCAAGACGACGATCGTGCCCTATTCGCTGCGCGGGCGCGAGCGGCCGACCGTGGCGGCGCCGCGCACCTGGCGGGAACTCGCGAGCAAGAACTTCGCGCAGCTCGAGTACACCGAGGTGCTCGCCCGCGTGGCGAAGAACGGCGACCCGCTCGCGGGTCTGACGGCGGGGCACCTCGCCTCGCTCGAGCCGACGCCGGAGCGCATGGCCGGGTTCGCGCCGGCGGGATCGGCGCCGGCCGGAACAGACCCAGGCGGAACAGACCGGCTCGAGAAGTACCGCAGCATGCGCGACGGGACGAAGACGCCCGAGCCCGTGCCTGCCGAGGCGGCCTCCCCCTCCGACGGCTTCTCGTTCGTCATCCAGGAGCACCACGCCCGGCGCCTGCACTACGACTTCCGCCTCGAGCACGACGGCGTGCTCGTCAGCTGGGCGCTGCCGAAGGGCGTGCCCACCGACTCGAAGACGAACCACCTCGCCGTGCAGACCGAGGACCACCCGCTCGAGTACGGCAGCTTCGAGGGCCGCATCCCCACCGGCGAGTACGGCGCGGGCGAGGTCACCATCTGGGACGCCGGAATCTACGAGCTCGAGAAGTGGCGCGACGGCGAAGAGGTCATCGCGGTGCTGCACGGCGAGAAGCACGGCACCCACCGCTACGCGCTCATCCACTCGGGCGGCGGGGGCCGGGCCGAGAACAACTGGCTCATCCACCTGATGAAGGAGCAGCCGGGCGCGTCGCAGGCGTCCGACGCGCACGAGACTCCGGATGACGCGGCTCCCGCCGGGCGGACGAAGGCCGAGCGCGCCACGGGATCCGGGTCGAAACCGCCCTCGCCGATGCTCGCCACCCTCGGCAGCACCACCGAGACGGCCTTCGACGACGAAGGCGACTGGGCGTTCGAGATGAAGTGGGACGGGGTGCGCGCGATCGCCGAGGTGCGCGACGGCGAGGTGCGGCTCTTCAGCCGCAACGGCGTCGACATCTCGGTGAGCTATCCCGAGCTGGGTGCGCTCGTGGAGGCGGTGGACGGCAACGCGGTGCTCGACGGCGAGGTCGTGGCGCTCGACAGGAACGGTCGGCCCGACTTCTCGCTGCTGCAGGGACGCATGCACCTGCGCAAGCAGGCCGACGTCGAGAAGGCAGCGAAGAGCATCCCGGCGAAATTCATGGTCTTCGACATTCTCGAACGCGACGGCGCGAGCCTGATGCGTCGGGAGTACGTCGACCGCCGTGCCGTGCTCGAAGAGACCGTGACGCCCGACGGGGTCGTGCAGGTACCGCCGGTCTTCGACGGAGACCTCGCCGCCGCCATGGAGAGCAGCGGCACGCTCGGACTCGAGGGTGTGATGGCCAAGAAGCTCGACGGCCGCTACTCGCCCGGCGTGCGCTCACGCACCTGGCTCAAGCTCAAACATCACCGCGCGCAGGAGGTCGTGATCGTCGGCTGGCGCCCCGGCCACGGCTCGCGCGCGCGACGCGTGGGCTCGCTGCTGATGGGGGTGCCGGAGGGCGACGGCATCCGCTATGTCGGCCGGGTCGGTACCGGCTTCGACGAGCAGGCCCTCGACGAGATGATGCCCCGGCTCAAGAAACTCGCCCGCAAGACGAGCGCCGTGGTCGACGTTCCGGCCGCGGACGCGCGCGACGCGGTGTGGGTGAGCCCCAAGCTCGTCGGCGAGGTCGAGTTCGCGGAGTGGACCCCGACCAAGCGGCTGCGCCAGCCCAGTTGGCGCGGCTGGCGCCCCGACAAAGGTGTCGAGGATGTCAGCGTGGAAAGTTAGGGTGGGAGCATGAAGCGTAAACTCCTCCTCCTGACCGGCCTCGGTATCGGCTACGTCCTCGGCGCACGCGCCGGCCGCGAGAAGTACGACAGGATCGCCGCCACCGCCACGCACTACTGGCGCGACCCGCGCGTCGCGAAGGTCCGCGACGACGTGGAGATCTACGCCCGCACCCAAGCGCCGATCATCCGCGACCGCGCCGAGACGGTGGCCAAAGACGTCGCGACGAAGACCGCCGCGACCGCGAAGGACATCGCCGACAAGACGTCTGCCACCGCCAAAGACGTCGCGACCAAGACCTCGGCCACGGCCAAGGACATCGCCGACAAGACCTCCGCCACCGCGAAGGACATCGCGGGTAAGACCACGGCCACCGCCACGGCCATCGCCGACAAGACGTCGGCCACCGCCAAAGACGTCGCGGACCGCGTGAGCGGTGCCGCAGACGACGTCAAAGGGCAGGTCGAGAAGACCGCCGCCGACCTCAAGGACCGCGGCGAAGAGGCCGTCGAGCGCGCGACGCTCTCGGTAGGCGAGGCCCGCGACCGCGCCCTCGAGCTCGACGACGACGATGACGACGACGAGCTCGAAGGCACCGCACCCAAGAACTAGGGCGCCGACCAACGAGGACTCCGAGAACTAGAGTTCGGTCGGCGCGACCGTCTCGGTCACGCGTGGCTCGTGCTCCGTGCGTGGTTCATGCGTCTCGACGTCGATCGTGGTGATCGCCGATGTCGTCGGGACCATGCCGCTGAGGCGCTCCGGTGACAGCACCCGCTGCACGTCGGACTCGGTCATGAGCCCCGCGGCGACGACCAGGTCGGCGATCGAGGCGTTGGTCGTGAGCGCCGTGTGGGCGAGATTCGCGGATGCCGCGTACCCGATGAAGGGCGTGAGCGCGGTCACCACACCCACCGACGACTCCACCTGCTGGGCGAGCTTGCCGATGTTCGGGGTGATGCCGTCGATGCAGTTCACCCGCAGGGTGTAACAGGCCTTCGTCATCCAGGCGAGCGACTGCAGGATCGAATGGGCGATCACCGGCTCGAAGGCGTTGAGCTGCAGTTGCCCCGCTTCCGCGGCGGCAGTCACCGTGGCATCCGCCCCGATAACGCTGAAGGCGACTTGGTTGACGACCTCGGGGATCACCGGGTTCACCTTTCCCGGCATGATCGACGACCCCGCCTGACGTGGCGGCAGGTTGATCTCGCCGAAGCCCGCCTGCGGGCCGGAACTGAGCAGACGCAGGTCGTTGCAGATCTTGGAAAGCTTGACGGCGGCGCGCTTGAGCGTTCCGCTCACCGTCATGAAGATGCCCGCGTCGCTCGTGGCCTCGATCAGGTCGGGCGCCGTCTCCATCGGGATGCCGGTCACGCCGATGAGCTGCTCGCGCACGGCGTCGGCGTAGCGCGAGTCGGCGGTGATGCCCGTGCCGATCGCCGTGGCGCCCATGTTGATCTCGTTGAGCCACTTGATGGTCTCGCCGAGGCGGTCGTAGTCTTCGGCGAGAGTGTGCGCGAAGCCGCGGAACTCCTGGCCGAGCGTCATCGGCACGGCGTCCTGCAGCTGCGTGCGCCCCACCTTGAGGATCTCGTTGAACTCGGCGCCCTTGCGGGTGAAGGAGGCGGTGAGCAGCCGGTGCTCGGCGAGCAGCCGCTGGATGCCGAAGACCATCGCGAGTTTGATCGCCGTCGGGTACACGTCGTTGGTGCTCTGGCTGCGGTTGACGTCGTCGATCGGATGCAGGTGGGCGTAGTCGCCGCGCTCGTAGCCCATGATCTCGAGGCCGCGGTTGGCGATCACCTCGTTGGTGTTCATGTTCGTGCTCGTGCCGGCGCCGCCTTGAATGACGCCGACGCAGAACTCGCGGTGCAGCGCTCCCCCGACGATCTCCTCGCACACGCGGTCGATCACGTCGGCCTTCTCCTGCGAGAGCACTCCGATCTGCGCGTTGGCGCGGGCCGCGGCCTGCTTCACCCGCGCGAGCGCGCGGATGAGGTCGGGATAGTTGGCGATAGCGCGCCGCGTGATCGGGAAGTTGTCGAGCGCCCGTGCCGTGTGGATGCCCCAGTAGGCGTGCGCGGGGATCTCCAGCGAGCCTAGGGAATCGGTTTCCGTGCGGGTGGGGGAATTTTCGGTGGTCACGATCAATCTCCTTCGACTGTGATAGCACCCTAGCAACCGGTGGGAACGGACGATGACGCACGGATGAACACACGGAAACACCGGTCCGCTGTCGCCGGGAACCCCGGGATCGTGCGGATCGCACCCCCGGCTTTGGGGGTGCACGCACAACGTGAGAAATGATGCGCTTGTGGTTGACGCGTCCCTATACTCATGAAGAAGTCGGAAGAGTAACTTTCGAAAAGGGGAACAATACCGTGGCTCAAGACGATCTGTTCGGCGCGCCTGCTGGCTGGTATCCGGACCCGCTCGGCCTGCCGCAACTGCGCTGGTGGAACAACCACGCCTGGACGGAACAGACGTCTGCGGCCCGCCAGCCCATCGTTATGCAGGACACGAAGTTCGCCTGGGCCGACGACGAGCTCCCCACTCGCCGCGAGGAACGGGAACGCGAACGCCAGCGCGAGGAACGCCGCCCGAACACTCCCGCCAAGCCGACCGCCGCCACCCTCCGCGAACTCGAACCTCCCCGCGCGTTCACGAAGGTCGACGACGCCCCCACCCCCGACTACCAGGCCGCGAACGGCTCGGGCTCGTTCCAGAACGAAGCCGCGCCCCCGACGATCGACCCGTACGGCGGCACCGGAGTGCCGAGCGAGTCGACGATCCCGTCGTTCGAATCGCTCTTCGACGGCTCGTCGACCGCCCGTCCCTACACCGATGGCACGGCCTCGTCCGAAGCGGCCGAAGACCTCTTCGGCCTACGCAGCAGCGGCGAACCGCAGTACGAGACGCGCCGCTCCGCAGCGCGGGCCAGCGGCGAACGCGCCACCAGCGCGCGGGCGGGCGCCGCGACATCCGGCACCGTGCCCCTCGTCAGCACCGCTCCCGCCTGGATCATCGCCATGATCCCGCTGTTCCAGTTGGTGCTCAGCCTGCTGCTGCTCACGGCGCTGGGCATGGGAAGCAACGCCACGATCTTCATCGGCATCCTCACCGTGCCCTACGTCATCGTCATCGCCCTCGCCTTCGCCGACTTCCGCATGCTGAAGAAGCAGGGCGTCGAGCGCCCCGCGCACTGGGCCTGGGCGTTGCTCACGGCGCCGGTCTACCTGCTCGCCCGCGCTCGCGCCGTGATCCGGGAGTCGGGCCACGGCATCGGACCGGTTCTCGTCTGGTTCGGGCTCGGAGCGCTGCACCTCGCGTCCGTGGTCGCCATTCCCGGACTGCTCATCGCCATCCTGCCCGCCATGTTCACCTCGCAGCTCGAGGCATCCGTCGAGGGCGACGCCCTGCTCATCAGCGGCGCCTCGATGAGCGTCACCTGCCCCACCACTCCCCCCGTGATCTTCGGCGAGCAGACGGTGTGCACGGCGATCAGCTCGAGCGGCAGCAATTCCGACGTCGCGGTGAGCCTCGAGCGCGCCAACGGCTGGATCGAATGGCAGGTGCTCGACTGGGGCGTCTGGGACATGGAAAAGTAGCGGGATCCACAGGAACTATGACCGGATCGGCGGCGCGCAGGCAATCGCCTGGGCGCCGTCGTGCTTCACGAACGGATCGGCCCGCCCTAGGCCGTGTTCCGGGCGCGTAACGCAATTCCACGTACATCGAGATCGAAAGTCACCCGAATGACTGAGCCTTCTTATGCCCCCATCCCCGCCGGCTGGTACCCCGACCCGCGCGGTTCGCGACAGCGCCGCTGGTGGGACGGAACCGCCTGGACCCACGCGCTCGAGCCGCTGGCGCACCCGGTGGCGCCCCCGGCCCCCGGCTACGCGCACCTTCCCGGGCCGCAGATCCGGGTGCCGTCTCCCAGCGCGCCGACCGTGAACCGGGCGATCTACTCAGAATCGCGCGCGGCGCGGGCGGTCGAGGCCACGCCGCCGGTCGCAGCAGTGGCACGGCAGGCGCTGGCCGGGCATGAGCTGGCCGTGCAGGCGCTGGCCGGGCAGGTACTGACCCGACGGCAGCTGCGCGATGCCGAGGCGGCGGCCGAGGCGCAACGGACTCTCCCCGAAACGGTGTCGCCCACGGTGTCGCCCCCGGCGAACTACGCGATGGGGCCGGCCGTCTCGTCGACCCAGCAGCCGCGCGCGTCGTTCGCGCCCGAGCAGTTCCGCACGGCCGAGGCTCAGCAGCCGGAGCAGCAGCTCACGGAGCAGCAGCTCACGGATCAGCTAGTCGGAGCCCCCGCGCAGACCCTCGCACCGTCGACCTCGGGCCCCGCCGGCGCCTCGACCACGTTCTCGCCCGCCGCGGTCGGGCCCGTCGCACCGGCGTCCTCGCCGCTCCCGGTGGAGCCCGCGACCGTGCCGGCGTCCAACCCGGTGCTGTCGATCGGACCGGCCTACCAGCCGTTCGGGATGACGCCGAAGATCACCACGGGCGTGATGGAGGCGCCGACGAGCGTGAACACGTCGTCGGTGTGGCTCATCACCGTGCTTCCGGCGTTCGGACTTGCCGTCGCCGTCGCGCTCATCAGGTTCGCGCCCGAGTT
Organism: Conyzicola sp.; assembly: GCF_046714715.1. GTDB lineage: Bacteria > Actinomycetota > Actinomycetes > Actinomycetales > Microbacteriaceae > Conyzicola. Next base: position 6,532 of record NZ_JBKKAD010000171.1, read on the forward strand.
CTACACCCCGTTCACGCAGGGCGCACTGGTGTTCGTCTTCGCGATCGCGGGCATAGCCCTTGCCCTGCAGGACCGCAAGCAACTGACGCTGCGGTCACACCAGGACACGGCGTCGCCCGCGTGGATCCTGCTCACGCCGCTCGCCTACCTCGTGGCCCGCGCCGTCCACACGAGCCGTCAGGCCGGGCGCGGCTGGGCGCCCGCCCTGACGTTCCTGCTGCTCACGGGGGCCGCGACGGCCCTCGTCGTGTTCTCGGGACTGCCGATCGGAACGTTCGTGGTGCTGTAGCCCGCGTGTAGTTGTCGAGGGCCCTAGGCGTCGAGCGCGTCGCGCAGCAGGCTCATCAGCGCCTGCAGCTGGATGTTCGACTCGGCGGTGATCTCCTCGTCGGATCCGTCGAGCGCGCGGGCGGCGAGCCCCGCCTTCGAGTCGATCAGCTCGGCGATGCGTGCGTCGATCGTGTGCGCGGCGATGATGCGCCAGGCGGTCACGGGCAGCGCCTGGCCGATGCGGTGCACGCGGTCGATGGCCTGGGTCTGTTCCGCGCTCGTCCAGCTGAGCTCGGCGAGCACGACGTTCGACGCGGCCTGCAGGTTGAGGCCGACGCCGGCGGCGGTGAGCGATGCGACGACGACCGACACTTCGGGGTCGTTCGAGAACGCGTCGATCGCGGCCTGACGTGCCTTGGGCGACTGGTCTCCGCGGATGGAGACGCTGGTGAGCCCCGCCTTCGCGAAGTGTGCCTCCGCGGCATCCATCACATCGATGTGTTTGGCGAAGAATACGACCTTGCCCACGTTGCGGGCCAGCTGGGCCGTGTAGTCGGCGGCGAGACCGGCCTTGGCCTGGCCGATCTTGCGCACCATGGTGAACACGTTGTCGCCGGTCTTGGCGCCCTTCGACTCCTCGAGCTCGGCGTGCGCGACGACGCGGACGAGGTCGTCGACGTCGGCGTCGGGCTTGAGCGCGCGCACCCGGTTGTAGGTGGTCATCAGTCGCGCTACGAGGGCGGCCTCGGCGGCACGGATGGTGCGTCCGAGGTCGTCGTCGAGTTCGACCGGGATGTCGGCGACGCGACGCGCGGGGATATCGGCCGCGACATCCACCTTCTTGCGACGCACGATACCCATGTCGATGACGGCCTGCCGCGCCTCGGGGAAGAAGCCGAAGTCGGCCGGCGTGAGACCGGTGTCTTCAAGCTTGTCCATGAGCGGCGAGAGCGGCTTCTTGTCGTCAATCCAGCCGAGGAACTGCCAGATCGCGCGGAAGTCGTCGATGTCGTTGATGAGCGGCGTTCCCGTCAGCGCCATCATGAGCGCGCGGGGCTGAGCCGCGCGGATGCTGCGGCTGAGAGCCAGCACGTTCTTGCTGCGCTCGCTCTTGAGGTTCTTGATGAAGTGCGCCTCGTCGACGACCATGCCCTTGAAGCCGAAGCGGCTGAGCCAGCCGACGTGACGGTCGAGCACCTCGTAGTTCACGATGACGACGTCGCTGAACGCGTCGACGTCTTTGCCGTCGCCGTGCACGACGGTGGCGGTGCGCGACGGGGTCCAGAGTTCGACCTCGCGCGCCCAGTTGGTCTTGACGACGTTCGGGACGACGACGAGCAGCGGGTAGGAGTTCGAGACGGATGCGGCCAGCAGAGCCTGGGCCGTCTTGCCGAGACCGGGCTCGTCGGCGAGAAGGAACGTGCGGTGGCCGTGCTTGACCTCTTCGACGAAACGGGCCTGGTGCCGCATGAGCTCGATGCCACCGGGAGTGGTGAGACCTTGGGCCTCGGGCAGCCGCATGCTCGCCGCTCCGCCGCCCGCCCCGTACTCGAAGGCGCGGAAGAGGGGCTCGATGAGCTCCCAATTGGCGAGGCGGTTGACCTGGACCGGCTTCGGCTGCAGCGCGCTGAAGTCGGGCGCGAGGAACGGGTTCGACATCTGCATCTGCCGCACGGACTGCGGCACCACCTGCTTCTCGACGGTCTTGTCGACCGGCTTCGGCTCGGTGGTGATGATGAGTTCGTCGGGGCTGAGCTCGACGCCGGCGGCGAGCAGCAGGTCGCGACGCAACGCCTTCGCGGCGGCGGTGACCGGGGCGTCCTCGGCGAGCATGGCGATGAGGCTGGTGTCGCGGGCGGCGGTCTTGGCGAGGATGCCGGCGAGACCGTCGAGGCGCTTCTGCTCGTTCGAGCGCTCGGCCTCGGTGAGCGTGGGATCCGTCTTCACGCGGGCACGCTCTTCGCGCAGCAGCAACGCGGCAACCTGGAACCTGGCGCGGTTGGCGGGCTTGAGCGGACCCTTCTGCACGGCGGTCTCGACCTCGCGGGCCGCCCTGGCCAGCACGGGGATCACGCCGGCGTCGTCGCCGCCGCGCGCCCGGCGCTGCTGGGTGGAACGCCGTGCCGACGACGATCCGGATGATCCGTTGGTGCTGTTCTGGCGCCGTTGGCGCTGGCCCTGTTCGGCCATTGTTCTCCTCGTGCTGTTTCACCGGGCACCACGGGCTGTCGCCGGTGGTGCTGGGGAAGGTCGCTGCTCTGGACGTGGTGCAAAGGCAGTCAGTCCGGGTGATCGCCGGGTGACGGCGCCCGTTCGAGTGATCCAGACCCGGTCGCGATGCGATCGGTGGGTTCGAGTGGGCGCCTGCGTCTATTCTAGACGATCCGCGCGGGGGTGCCGGTAATCAACGCCGATTGCGGTCTTCGGGGTTGCGGATCTTGATCAGGATGGCCGCGGCAATGAAGACGAGCGCGGCGATGTACTGAACCGTGAGCCACGCGTTGTCGTCGAGCTCGACGGGAAAGACGGGGTTCCACAGCAGCGCGATCGGGCCGAGACCGATGATCCACCACCACATCTTCGCCTGCCACGCGAACACACTCACGATGAGAGCGAGGATGCAGACGCCGAAACGGACGAAGGTGAACGCGTCGGAACCGATGAGCGCGATCCCCGCCAGCAGCACGAGGGCGCCGAGGATGCCGGGTGCGAGAGCCGTGCGACGGAACTGTGGAGTGGGATAGGAGGCGCTCATTTCGGTCAAGCTTAGCCTCACGACTCGGCGGCGTAATTATGCGACTCGCAAGCCGCAGTTCACCTGCTGTCCAGCATTTGTCTGGTGGAATGGAACCCATGAGCCTCCGAACGGCAGAGTTTCCTCGGCCGGACCACTTCATTCTCCACCTCAGCGACACGCACTTCGTTGCTGAAGGCCAGCTCTACGGATCGGTCGAGAGCGAGCGCAATCTCGCGCAGCTGTTCGACGAGGTCGAGGCATCCGGCGGCCGCCCCGAGGCGATCGTGATCACGGGCGACCTCGCCGACAAGGGCGAGCCGGCGGCCTACGAGCACCTGCGCGCGATCGTCGAACCGGCGGCGAAACGCCTCGGCGCCCAGGTCGTGTGGGTGATGGGCAACCACGACGACCGCGGAGCGTTCCGCGACGGACTGCTCGACCAGGGTCACCTCGGTGCCGAACAGAAGTCCGCTCCCATCGACCGCGTCTATGACGTGAACGGCCTGCGCATCATCTCGCTCGACTCCACCGTGCCCGGCCACCACTACGGCGAGATCACGAGCGCCCAGCTCGACTGGCTCGCCGAAGAGCTCAGTGTGCCCTCGCGCGACGGCACGATCCTCGCGCTGCACCACCCGCCCGTGCCGAGCGTGCTCGACCTCGCGGTGCTCGTGGAGCTGCGTGACCAGTCGGGGCTCGCCGAGGTACTTCGCGGCTCCGACGTGCGCAGCATCATCGCGGGCCACCTGCACTACTCGTCGACGGCAACGTTCGCGGGCATCCCCGTCTCGGTGGCCTCCGCGACCTGCTACACGCAAGACCTCAACGTGCCCGTGGGCGGAACGCGTGCGCGCAACGGCGCGCAGGCGTTCAACCTCATCCACGTCTTCGAGAACACGGTGTTGCACTCGGTGGTGCCGATCGGCACGCACACGCCCGTGAGCTACGTCAGCGCTGACGAGACCGCCGCCATCCTGCGCCGGGAGGGCGTGCGCATCGCGCCCGCCGCGTCGAGCGACGTGGACGAGGAGACGGTGCTCACCGTGCCGGCCGACATCATCAGCGCCGTGCGGCGCGAAAAGGCCGCGCTGATCAAGTAGCCGGCCGCTAGACCGCCTGGGCGTCGATCTCGGAGGCCTTCTTCTCCCACGGCGCCACGATCGGGAAGTAGCGGTTAAGGAACGCCTTGACCGCGTCGCTGCGCACTTCGCCGTCGACCTCGGGGAAACTTCCGTCGTTGAGGCAGAACATGTCGAACGAACGCTTCTTGATGAGGCTCTCCATCATCTTCAGCCCGGAGCGCGTCGTGGTGTCGACGTACTTGACCCTGGCGTCGGTCTGCGCGACGGCCCGACCGGTGACGAGCGCGTAGTAGTGGTACAGCGAGTTCGTCACGGAGATGTCGGCGCGGTTGCGGAACGCGTTCGCCGCCGTGCGCTTGAACTCTTCCGGGAATTCGCGTTCGAGCTCGGCGAGCACGCTCTTCCGCAGCGGCGCGGCCGAGTGCTCGAGGTGGCGCGTGATCGTGACACCGAACCGCTCGAACAGCACGTTGCGGTTGACGCGCGCCGCATTCTCGAAGCCGCTGCGCTCGGGAGCGCTGGTTCCGAGGCCGATGCGGGTCTCCGCCTCGATGAAGCGGGTGATGCCGCCCGGGGAGAAGAACATGTCGGGGGTGACCGGACGGCCGAAGAACATGTCGTCGTTGGAGTACAGGAAGTGCTCGGCCAGCCCCGGGATGTGGTGCAGCTGGCTCTCGACAGCCTGCGAGTTGTGGGTCGGCAGCACCGAGGGGTCGGAGAAGAACTCCTCGCTGCGCACGACCGTGACCTTGGGGTGGTCGGCGAGCCAGTACGGAGTGGGCGAGTCGGTGGCGATGAAGATGCGTCGGATCCACGGCGCGAAGACGTAGACGGATCGCAACGCGTAACGCAGCTCGTCGATCTGGCGGAAGCGGGCCTCGTGGTCGTCGCCCTCACCCACTACGTAGCTCTGCATGCGCCGGGCCCGCGCGCGCTGGAACTCGAGGTCGGTGCCGTCGACCCAGGAGAAGACGATGTCGATGTCGAATGTGATGTCGGAGGCGAGCCGGTTGAACATCGGCTCGGCGGTGCGCCAGACAGCGCCGTAGCGCTCGACGGTCGACTCCACGAGCTCGGAGCGCGGGATCACGGTGCGGGTGAGCGAGTTCTCGACCGGCGCGATGATCTCGGTCTCGGTGAACGACCAGAGTTCGAGCTGGATGCCTGTCGAGGCACCGTACCGCAGCCGGCCGAGCGGCTCGACGCGCGGACGGAAGAGGCGGAACACGCGGGCCTTGTCGTCGGTCGACAGGCGGCCGTCGGCGACGAAGAGGGCCGGCCCGGCGTTGGGGTCGACGGTCTTGGCGTAGAAGGGCTCGGTCGCCATGGCGACGGCGAGCGCGTCCTGCAGCGCGGAACGCTGCTTCCAGTCGACGGCGATCACCGGGCGCTCGTCGTTGCCGCGCACGAGCAGGTACTCGAGCCCCGCGTCATCCAGCACCTGCTTGACGAACAGCAGGTCGGCGATCATCGACTCGTGCGGCGTGAGCTGGTCGTTGATCAGCGAGAGCTGGCCCTTGTGCAGAACGACATCGCCACGCGACAGCGTGCGAGGCCACGACGAAGGAACCGCCGTGACGTCTGCGCGGCCGCTCTTGGCAGCCTCAAGGTTTTTGCTCACTGGACAACTGTAGTCGAGCATCGCGGGGATGCCGCGTGGGGCCCTAGGCCGCGGTATTCTTCTCCGCCGTGTTCTTCTCGGCCGTGAGGGTGATGCGGCGGGCCATACCGGCGAAGATGACGCCGTGGAACGGCAGGATCGCCATCCAGTACAGCCGGCCCCCGAGACC
>NZ_JBKKAD010000172.1:0-2522 GCF_046714715.1 Conyzicola sp.
TTTGTGGTCTTTCGTGTCCGGGGACCGGTGTGGTGGTTGGGGCGATGTGTTGCTAACGTTTGGGGGTGGGGGGGGTTTTACCCGCAGCCCGACAGTCACAAGGGGGGGGTGTTGTTACTTGATCGACTCGAGAGCCGTAGCAACCTTGGCCGACAGGTCGGCGGAGAGGGGAGCTGCACCGGCGGCGTCAGCAGCCTCGGCCTGGCCTTCCTCGGAGGTGAGGTACTCGGCGTAGGCCTTGACGAGCGGGCCCTGCTCAGCGTCGGTGTACTCCTGGCAAGCGATGATGTAGCTCACGAGAACCAGCGGGTAGTGCGACGGGTCGGTCGTCAGGCGGTCGAGCTTGATCGCCAGGTCGGTCGCTTCGCGTCCCTCGACGAGGGGCGACTCCTCGACGACTGCTGCTGCAGCCTCGGGGGTGTAGTTGACGAACTCTTCGCCGACCTTGATCGCTGCGACACCGAGGTCGCCGGCCTTGGAAGCGTCAGCGTAACCGATGGTGTTGGTGCCGTTGGTCACTGCGTCGACAACGCCCGAGGTGCCCTGAGCAGCTTCGCCGCCCGAGTAGGGGAAGGGGTCGGCCGGAGCGGCGTCCCAGACCTCGGGAGCAACCTTGTTGAGGTAGTCAGCGAAGTTCTTGGTGGTGCCCGAGTCGTCGGCGCGGTGAACGGCCGTGATCGGAGCCGAGGGAAGCGTTGCATCCTCGTTCAGTGCGGCGATTGCTGCATCGTCCCACGTGGTGATGGTGCCCTTGAAGATGCCGGCGAGGGTCGCGGCGTCGAGGTTGAGCTCGTCAACACCCTCCACGTTGAAGATCACGGCAATCGGGGAGATGTACGCGGGGACCTCGACGTAGCCGGAGTCGGGAACGCAGGAAGCGAACTCGCCCGCGATCTCGTCGTCGCTGAGTGCCGAGTCGGAACCGGCGAACGAAACGCCGCCCGAGAGGAATGCCTCGCGGCCCGCACCCGAACCGGAGGGCTCGTAGTTGATGGTCACGTCGGGGTTCTCGGTCTGGAATGCTGCAACCCAGGCCTCCTGCGCGCTGCCCTGCGACGATGCGCCTGCACCGTCGAGCGTGCCAGTGAGGGTGCTCTCGGACTCGCCGGCGGGCGCATCCTCGTTTGCGGCGCATGCGGAGAAGAGCATGGTGCCTGCGATAGCGATAGCAGCGACGCTGCCGAAACGCTTGAAGTTCGTTGTTGCCGTCTTCACGGGTTTCCCTTCGGGAATGTTTTTTGATTACAGGATGAGGGCCGGTGCGACCCAGAAGACGACGCTATGCGCGGAGGTTAACCAGACTCGCCCCACGAGGTGAACGGGAGGTAAACAAGCGCGGAAGGTTTAGGCGACCGCCGGTCCGTGAGACTCCACGGCGACGATTCCGGGGGTAGTGGGCTCGAGCGAGATGTGCAGCACCGCATACTCGCCGGTCGACAGTTCTGCCGCCCGGCGCAGAGCCGAATCGGTGCGGGTGTTGGTGAGCCGCGCGACCTCGAGGATGATGTCCGGCAGCACCGGGCCGTGGCTGCAGATCACGGCGGACACCCGCTTCGCCAGGCGCTTTGCCACGACCTTCTCGACGGTGCCGGTGCCGTCCTCCCACGCGTCCTGGCTCACGGCGTTCAACGACTTCACCGGCAGGCCGAGCGCTCCGGCGAGCGGGGCGATCGTCGCGAGGCAGCGCGCGGCCGAGCTGCTGATGAGTTTGGCGGGCGCGTACGCGGCGATAGCCGGGGCGACGCTGAGCGCCTGGTCGACTCCGCGCTGCATGAGCGGCCGGGTCGCGTCGGCGCCGTCCCAGGTCGACGGCGGCACGGCGGTGCCGTGGCGCAGCGCGATGATGGCGAACGTGCGGGCGCGACCGGCGAGCAGCCGCTGCTCGAACCGGTCGATCACGTCGATGTCGTGCGCGTAGCTGAGCTTCTTGCGCACCTTCTCGATCGGCACCCACTCGACGGCGGCGATCTCGTTGTTCGGCGCGAACGTCGAGAGCTCGAGCGCGTGGTCGCCGACCTCGGCCGACCAGTAGTAGACGATCTTCTCCCGGCCGCTCGGCAGCGTGTACTCGACGGTGCCGAGGGGCGCCCCCAGGGTGATGGCGAGCCCGGTCTCCTCGGCGATCTCGCGCACGGCCGTCTGCGGCAGGGTCTCGCCCGGGTCGAGCTTTCCCTTCGGCAGCGAGACGTCGGCGCGGTCGCCGCGGTGCACTAGCAGCACGCGGGCTTTGCCGTCGACGAGGCGCCACACCACGGCCCCCGCTGCCAGCACGGGCAGTGTGGGATCGATCACCGCGTGGTCCTCGGGCTGTCGCGCGCGGTGCATAACGTCATACCGACATTCTGCCGGTACGAACGCCCGCCCGCGCCACGTTCTCGTTTGCGTAACATTCCTCAGGTGCTCTAGCGGGGCATCCGGAGCCTGAATAGCGTGGACGAATGCTTCGGATGACACGGACTCTCGCCCTCGCGGCCGCGGGTGTCGCGCTGCTCCCGGCTCTCGCCGGCTGCAGTTTCGGCGCG
>NZ_JBKKAD010000173.1:0-10781 GCF_046714715.1 Conyzicola sp.
CGGCCGCACCTTTGAACCGCAGGAGAACCACGTGAGCCTGATCGTACAGAAGTACGGCGGATCCTCCGTTGCCGATGCTGAGGGCCTCAAACGAGTCGCCAAGCGCATCGTCGAGACCCGCAAGGCCGGCCACGAGGTCGTCGTCGTTGTGAGCGCCATGGGCGACACCACCGACGAACTGCTCGACCTCGCCGAGAAGGTCGTGCCCGTGCCGTCGGGCCGCGAGCTCGACATGCTGCTCACGGCGGGCGAACGCATCTCGATGGCGCTGCTCGCCATGGCGATCAAGAGTCTCGGCATCGAGGCACGCTCGTACACGGGCAGCCAGGCCGGCATGATCACCGACGCCCAGCACGGGTCGGCGCGCATCGTCGACGTCACGCCCAAGCGCGTGCGCGATGCCCTCGACGCCGGCTACGTCGCCATCGTCGCGGGCTTCCAGGGCTTCAACCGCGGCACCGGCGACATCACCACGCTCGGCCGAGGCGGCTCGGACACCACCGCGGTCGCCCTCGCCGCCGCCCGCGGCGCCGAGGTCTGCGAGATCTACACCGACGTCGACGGTATCTTCACGGCCGACCCCCGGGTCGTGCCGGCCGCTAAGAAGATCGACATCATCTCCAGCGAGGAGATGCTCGAGCTCGCGGCATCCGGGGCAAAAGTTTTGTATATCAGGGCCGTGGAGTACGCCCGGCGACACGGGGTGGTTCTGCGCGTGCGCTCGTCGTTCAACAACAACGAGGGCACTCTCGTGACCAACCCGAAGGATGGAGAGATCGTGGAAGAGCCAATCATCATCGGCGTCGCCGCCGACCTGAGCGAAGCGAAGATCACGGTGGTCGGTGTTCCCGACATCCCGGGCAAGGCCGCCCAGATCTTCACGATCGTCGCCAAGACGAACGCGAACATCGACATGATCGTGCAGAACGTCTCGACCGCGAGCGGACGCACCGACATCTCGTTCACACTGCCCAAGTCGGATGCGGCAACGGTCATCACCGCGCTCACCGCAGAGCAGCCAGATGTCGGGTTCGACTCCCTGCAGCACGACGACCAGATCGGCAAACTGGCGGTCGTCGGCGCCGGCATGCGCACCAACGCCGGGGTCACCGCGAAGCTGTTCACCGCGCTCTTCGACGCCGGTATCAACATCGAGATGATCTCCACCAGCGAGATCCGCATCTCGGTCGTCACTCGCGCCGACACCGTGAACGAGGCCATGCGCGTCGTGCACAGCGCCTTCGGACTCGACGGCGACACCGAGGCCGTCGTGCACGGCGGCACCGGCCGCTAAACCCCGCCGCCACACTGCGGCAGCCCGTACAATTGGGCAACACTGCGAGCCCCGACTGCGGGCCCCGAGCGACGAGCGGAACAGCATGAGCGACAACCACGGAGTACGAATCGGCGTCGTGGGCGCCACCGGCCAGGTCGGCGCCGTCGTGCGCAGGCTCCTCGAAGAACGCGACTTCCCGGTCGCCGAGATCCGCTACTTCGCGTCGGCCCGTAGTGCCGGCACGACCCTGCCGTTCCGCGGCGAGGACATCGTCGTCGAGGACGCCTCGACCGCCGATCCCGCCGGGCTCGACATCGCCATCTTCTCCGCCGGCGCCACCACATCGAAGGCGCAGGCCCCCCGGTTCGCCGCCGCGGGCGTGCTCGTGATCGACAACTCGTCCGGCTTCCGCATGGACCCCGACGTGCCGCTGGTCGTCAGCGAGGTCAACCCCGAGGCGCTCGCCGACGCACGCAAGGGCATCGTCGCCAACCCGAACTGCACCACGATGGCGGCCATGCCCGTACTCAAGGTGCTGCATGACGAGGCCGGGCTCGAGCGCCTCATCGTGTCGACCTACCAGGCCGTGTCCGGTGCCGGGCTGGTCGGCGGCGAAGAGCTCTACGAGCAGACGAAGGCGGCGATCGAACAGGATCCGCGATCGCTCGTGCACGACGGGTCATCCATCGATTTCGGCGAAGCCAAGACCTTCCCGAAGACCATCGCCTTCGACGTCATCCCGCAGGCGGGCAACTTCGTCGACGACGGCCTGTTCGAGACCGACGAAGAGAAGAAGCTGCGCAACGAGAGCCGCAAGATCCTCGGCCTGCCCGAGCTGCTCGTGAGCGGCATCTGCGTGCGCGTGCCTGTCTTCAGCGGACACTCGCTCGCGATCAACGCCGAGTTCGGTTCGGCTCTGTCGGTCGAGCGCGCGAAAGAGTTGCTGGCGGATGCACCGGGAGTAGTTCTCACCGACGTGCCCACCCCGCTCGAGGCAGCCGGACAGGACCCGTCGTTCGTCGGCCGCATCCGCCAGGACGAGGGCGTACCCGGCGGCCGCGGCCTCGCGATGTTCATCAGCAACGACAACCTGCGCAAGGGCGCGGCGCTCAACGCCGTGCAGATCGCCGAGCTGGTCGCCGCGAAGCTCGTCTCGGCGTAGGCCGCCGCCCGCGTCTGCGCCATTTCGGGTCACCTGCGTGTGCGCGCCGATGTGCAGTTGACCCGAAACCGCGCACACACCCGCGCGGCCGACCAAACCCGTCGCCCCAGGGTGTCGAATAGACGGCATGGGCACCCGCGCGAGACTCGTCATCGCGGCCGTGCTCTGCCTCGTTCTAGCGATCGGAGTCGCCGTGGCCCTCACCTCCAAGCCGTCGGATGACACGGCCACCGGCACCGGCACGCGGGTCGCGTTCTACGGCGACTCGTACACGCTCGGCACGGGAGCGTCGAGCCCGGACAAGCGCTGGTCGACGATCGTCAGCCGCGAACGCAACTGGAACGAGTTCAACCCCAGTGTCAACGGGCTGGGCTTCGTGGCCAACCGTGCCGATTCCGGCGAGGGCAGCAACGACCTGCCCGAACAGGTCATCGAGTCGAACCCAGAGATCGTGTTCGTGACCATGGGTCTTAACGACAACTTCGCCTACGACTTCCAAGCCACCGACATCCGGGCCCAGATCACGGCCGACCTCGACCGTCTGAAAAAAGCGCTGCCCGACGCCCGTTTCATCGTCGTCGAACCGTTCTGGTACACCGACGACCGACCGACCTCTGTCGACGTGATCGGCGGCTGGGTCGAGGACGCGGCCCGCTCGATCGGCGCCGACTACATCCCGGGCGCCTCCCGCTGGATCGAGGGCCACCCCGAGTGGATGGCCGCAGACGGGCTGCACCCGAACGACGAGGGCTACGCCGCTATGGCCGAACGCATGGAGACCGAACTCACGAAGCTGGGCCTCTAGACCGCAACGCGGCGATCGTCAGCTGTGCCGCCGCGATGAGCAGCAGCACCGCGAACAGGATGCCCGACAGCCGCGCCGGCATCACGAGCGCGAGGGCGACGCCGGGTATCGACCCGATCGTCGCGGCGATGCCGACCGCGAGGCCCGCCCGCACGTCGACGATCCGGGCCCGAGCGTTCGACGCGGTGCCGACGATCGCGGTCGGCAGCATCACGAGCAGCGACGTGCCCTTGGCCACGAGGTCGCTCGCGCCGAACACCGCGACGAGGGCGGGAACCGCGATCACCCCGCCTCCGATGCCGAAGAGTCCGGATGCCACGCCCATCACCAGCCCGAGCGCGATGTAGCCGAGCGCCACCCAGACGGTGAGTTCGACGCTCTCGCCCCGTTCGGGCGCGACGAGCAGCATGCGGGCGGCCACAGCCACGACGAGCGCGATGAACAGCCACCGCAGCCAGACGAGCGAGATGCGGCGCAGCAGCCGCGTTCCGACGAGCGTTCCGGTCACGGCGCCCACCGCCACGAGCCCGGCGGCGGCGAGGTCGATCTGGCCGTTCGCCAGGTAGGTGATCGACCCGACGAGCGCGGCGGGGATGATCGCGACCAGCGAGGTCGCCGCGGCCGCGCGCTGGTCCATGCCCGCGACCGCCACCAGGAGCGGCACCATGATGATGCCGCCGCCGATGCCGAACGCCCCGGAGAGCACGCCGCCGACCAGCCCGATGAGCACGAGAGCGAGCCAGTACCTGCGTGGGTTGTTCACATCGAACAGTGAACCATGCCCGATCGAGGCATATTCGTTGGTCGCCCACAAGGCGCGTCGCGGTCCTGTGGGCGCGGGCGGCCCTGCCCGTAAGCTGGGCGGGTGAGTTCTCCAGATTCCCCCGTCGATGTCGCCCTCATTGGCGGCGGCATCATGAGTGCCACGCTCGGCACGATGCTCAAGCAACTTCAGCCCGACTGGTCGATCCAGGTTCTCGAGAAGCTCGGCGACGCCGCCGAGGAGAGCTCGAACCCGTGGAACAACGCCGGCACCGGCCATTCCGCCCTCTGCGAGCTGAATTACACGCCGCAGAAGCCCGACGGCTCGATCGAGATCTCGGGCGCGGTGAAGGTCAACGAGCAGTTCCAGGTGTCGCGCCAGTTCTGGTCGCACCTCGTGGAGAACGGCGACCTGCCGGAGCCGTCGAGCTTCATCAACCCGACCCCGCACATGAGCTTCGTCTGGGGCGAGGGCAACGTCGAGTACCTGCGCAAGCGGTTCGACGCTCTGAAAGACCACCCGCTGTTCGAGGGCCTCGAGTACAGCGAAGACGCGAGTGTCATCCGCGGCTGGGCCCCGGTACTCATCCCCGGCCGGGCCAAGTCGCAGCCGATCGCCGCCACCCGCATCGCCGCGGGCACCGACGTCAACTTCGGCGCCCTCGCGGGCAGCCTCATGAAGTACATGGAGGACAACGGCGCCCAGATCACGTACGACGCCCGCGTCACCAACATCAAGCGTCAGAAAGACGGGCTCTGGCGCATCAGCTGCCGGCGTGAGATCGGCCTCGCGCCGTTCGACATCTACGCGCGGTTCGTCTTCGTCGGCGCGGGCGGCAACGCCCTCAACCTGCTGCAGAAGAGCGGCATCCCCGAGATCCGCGGCTACGGCGGGTTCCCGGTCAGCGGCGAGTTCCTGCGCACCGACAACCCCGAGCTCGTGGCCAAGCACCAGGCCAAGGTCTACGGAATGGCCGCGGTCGGCGCCCCGCCGATGTCGGTACCCCACCTCGACGCCCGGGTGATCGACGGCAACACCAGCCTGATGTTCGGGCCGTATGCGGGGTTCAGCCCCAAGTTCCTCAAGTCGGGTTCGGTTTTCGACCTGTTCAAGTCGATCCGCCCGCACAACCTGGTGCCGATGATCGCCGCCGGCACCGGCAACCTCAGTCTGGTGAAGTACTTGATCGGCCAGCTGGCCGCGAAGAAGGAAACGAAGTTCGCCGAGCTGCAGCAGTTCTTCCCGAAGGGCGAGCAGAAAGACTGGTACCGCATCACGGCGGGCCAGCGCGTGCAGGTGATCAAGAAGGACGCGAAGAAGGGCGGCGTGCTGCAGTTCGGCACCGAGGTCGTCGCCGCGGCGGACGGCAGCATCGCCGGTCTGCTCGGAGCATCGCCCGGAGCATCGACGGCCGCGCCCATCATGCTCGGGCTCATCGAGACGTGCTTCCCCGACCGCATCGAGGCGTGGACGCCGAAACTCACCGCCATGGTGCCCAGCTTCGGAAAGAAGCTTTCGGATGACCCGGCTCTCGCCGACGCGATCATGACGAGAACGGCGCAGACGCTGCGGATTCCGCGCTAGCGACCCCCGCGAACCTCCGAGACCGCCCGAACTGGGGTGCGACGTGAGTCATTAAACGCATTAGCGTCGTGACCACCACCGCCGAACACAGGGGGGAAGCTGAGATGTCTCTCGGGCTACCGGGTCATCTCGCACCCCATAGCGAGAGCCGCGCGTTCGCGCGCGCCGCTCACGTGATCTCGTTCGTCGTTCTCGTGGCCGCCCTCCTCATCGTCATCGCTCTGCAGAGCAGATGGCCCGAGGCGACGCTCTGGCCCGCGATGGCAGCTCTGCTGGTCTTCGTCGTGGCGCTCTGGCTGCTCGAGCGCTACCGCTCGGTGGTCTTCTCGGTGCTCTACCTCGTGGTGGGCACCGTCGCGGTGTTCTCGCTGGTATACGCCGGAACGGCGCAGTTTCCCGACGCGATCGCCACGGACAACTTCGTGTTCACGCTCGCGAAGATCGCCCTCACCGTGGTGGGAGGGGCGGGTATCGGCGTGTTCAAGGCCGCCACCTGGTGCGTGGCGGGCTACGTGCTGGGGGAGACGGCGACGATCCTCGCCGCGCTGCAGACCGGAGCGACGATCGTTCCCGACCTGACGGCGCTTGGGGTAGTCGTCGTCGTGGCGCTCATGTTCACGGTGGTCGGCCTCGGCCGGAAGCGCGTGCACCTGGCCCAGCCGAGCCTGCAGCGTGCCGCACGCGACGAACAGCTCTCCGACATCCGCCATCGCATCGAGGTGCGCGCCGCGGCCATGCTGCACGACACCATCCTCAACCACCTCGCCGCCGTGGCCGTGTCTGCCGACGGTGCCCTGCGCACCAGCCTGCGCGGACGCATCGAACGCGACCTGCAGCTCCTCGCGGGCGAAGAGTGGCTGCTCGCGCCGGCCGAGGGCGCCGGCCAGCGCGGCGACAGCCGTTCGGGCTGGTACGCCAGCCGGCTGTACCGGTCGATCGACGAGGCGCGCGACCTGGGACTCGAGGTCGTGCTGAGCGGCGACCCGAGCGCGATCCAGCGGCTCGACGCGCAACGGCAGCTGGCGGTCGGGCTGGCCGTCAAGCAGTGCCTCGTCAACGTCATCAAGCACGCGGGCACCGACCGTGCCGAGGTCGTGATCTACGGCTCGGAGTCCGAGGTCTCGGTCATGATCATCGACGCCGGCAAAGGCTTCTCCGAACGGGAGACCAGCCTCGACCGGTTGGGGCTGCGCCAGTCGGTGCGACGCCGGATCGAAACGGTGGACGGCACAGTGCAGGTCTGGTCGACACCGGGCACCGGTACATCCATTCTCCTGCGCCTACCCGCCGCCGAGCGGCCGGAGTCTGCCTCGTGAGTGCGGAGCGTGCCGTTCAGCAGCGGGATCCGCTGGCCGCGCTGGTTGGACGTCCCACGAGCTATCTCGCCGGACTGCTGCTGCCGGTCTACGCGGGCGGCATGACCTGGATCAACCGCGAGAGCATCGTCAGCGCGGGCTTCGCCATCGTCGCGCTGCTGTTCGTGGCGGTAGCGAGCCTCGCCCTCGTTCTGCGGTCGAGCCCGCTACGGGCGCCGCTCACCGCGCGCGCGCACGTGCTCGTGGTCGGCTCGGCGCTGGCAGCGATGGTGGCGAGCGACCTCTCGATGTGGGGCACCGACCCGTACGTGCGCGACAACTGGGGCGGCCCCGCCGTGGGGCTGTTCATCGTGGCCCTCGCCCCGTACCGGCCCGCGAGGGAACTCGCGCTCTCCGGGGTGTTCTCGGCGTTCGTGGCGGCGTTCGTGGCGCTCGTGCGCCCCGATTCCTTCGTGGTCGACGCGCCGGTGGGCGTCTTCGTGGTTGTCGCGGCGACGCCGATCCTGGCCATGTCGCTCGGGGCGGCGGCGTTCGTCGACGTGCTCGTGCGCAGCCTCGACCGCTGGCAGGATCGCGCCAACCGCGTGACCACCGCGATGTCGGGCGTGCGCGGCGACTCGATCGCGCGATCGGTGCAGCGCGACAGCGTGACCGTGCTCAACCAGGAGGTCGTACCGTTCTTCGCCGCGCTCCTCGAGGGCGCGGTCATCGACGACGACACCCGGCAGCGTGCGCGGGCCATCTCGAACGAGGTGCGCGCCCTGATGGTGGCCGACGTCGACAGAACCTGGCTGGAGAGCGTGATCGATCAGGCGGGGCAGCGCACGCGGTCGGCGTCAGCGGCCGCGGGAGCCGCTGTGAAAGACGAACAGCGCCTCGCCGAGCACATGTCCACCGACGAGCGCACGGCGCTGCGAGCGTTCATCGTGGCCCTGCACGACGAGCAGACGCTCGGCGACGCGGGGGCCGAGATCGCGATCACCGGCGCTGACAAACGCTGCGACGTGGTGCTGCGGGCCCGCCTGGATTCCGAACTGAACGTGCTGAAGGGCCCGCTCGCGCCGTTCCTCGCCGTGGTGCGCGTGATGTTCGGCGACCTGCAGGTCGAGCACGAGCACCCCGAGCTGACACTAAGGTTTTCATATGAGCAGCGTTGAGGGTAGGCAGGCCGGCGGCCCCTCGGGCGCGGGCAACGTGCCCGATCCGACACGCGTGCGGCTGGCGATTCTCGACGACCACGAGGTCTTGCTCGACAGCCTGAGCAGCTGGATCTACGCCAACGCCCCCGACTTCGACCTCGTGTTGAGCGCGAGCACGTGGCTTGAGCTCGTGCACAGCGACAACTTCCCCACCGACCTGGTCTTCCTCGACTTCCAGCTCAAAGAACCCGTGTCGATCGAGGCCAGGGTGCGCACCTGTCGTGCCGCCGGGGCCAAGGTGATCGTGCTCACGAGCCTCGACAGCCGCGAGTCGCGCGACCGCGCGCTCGCCGCGGGCGCCGCCGGGTTCCTCTCCAAGACGCTGCCGATGCGCGAGGTGATGGACGCCGCCCGGGCCATCATGGGCGTGCGCCCCAACACCGTCGTGCAGCGCGACTGGCGCCCGCTCCCGGTGGGGGCCACGAGCCAGTCGCGCCCCAAGCTCAGCGCGGGCGAGATCGAGGCGTTCCGCCTCTATGTCTCCGGTTACAGCACCGTCGAGGTGGCGAGCAAGATGAACGTGCAGTACGAGACGGCGAAGACCTACCTGCGCCGGGTCCGCGAGAAGTACGCCAAGGCAAACCGCCCGGCGAGCAAGAAGGCGGAGCTCATCCGACGCGCCGCAGAAGATGGATACCTGCTCTAAATGTCGAAACTCTACTTTCGCTACGGTGCGATGAACAGCGGCAAGAGCACGGCGCTGCTGCAGGCCGCCTTCAACTACGAGGAGCGCGACCAGCAGGTTCTGCTCGCCAAGCCCCGCATCGACACCAAGGGCGACAACGCGATCGTCTCGCGACTCGGCGTCACCCGTGCCGTCGACTTCACCGTCGGCCCCGACGAAGACATCTACGTCGCCTTCGCGCGCGAGCGGGCCCGCGTGCTCGCACAGTCCGGAAAAGACGTCAGCTGCCTTCTCGTCGACGAAGCCCAGTTCTTCTCGGAGACCCAGGTCGACGACCTGCTGCGCATCGCGATCATCGAGGGCGTGCCGGTGCTGGCCTACGGCATCCGTACCGACTTCCAGACCGTGGCCTTCCCCGGCAGCCGCCGGTTGCTCGAGATCGCGCACTCGATCGAGGAGCTCAAGACGATCTGCCGCTGCGGACGCAAAGCCGTGTTCAATGCCCGCACCGTCGACGGCCGCTTCATCTTCGATGGCGAGCAGGTCGCCATCGACCTGGTTCAGGATGTCTCGTACCAGTCGCTCTGCGGAAAGTGCTACCTCGAAGAGAGCGACGGCGTTCTCAACAACGGTCGCCGCCAGCGGGTCGAGGCCGCGTACGGGACCGAGCCCGACCCCGACTTCGCCTGAGCCGCGTCATCCGCCCGCTGTGTGGGAAGCACCACCCGCACAAGCCGCGACATTAAACACAGAACGCCCTCCCGTGAAGGAGGGCGTTCTGTGTTTGTGTCGGGGTAGCGGGATTCGAACCCACGACCTCTTCGTCCCGAACGAAGCGCGCTACCAAGCTGCGCCACACCCCGATCTTTCCCGTCGCTAGCGACGTGAACCTATCAAGAATAGCTGAAATCTGACGCGGTTAATGTCACTACGACCGCTTCGGGCCGGCAGGCGAACCGGAACGGCGCGTAGATCGACGTTCCGATGCCCGCGGATACGTTGAGATAGGCGGCACGACGCGCATTGTGCCAGACGCTGAGCCCCTGGGCCTGGTCGCGAGGAATGTCGCAATTCGTCACCAGAGGGGGCAGTCCGGGCAGGCGAACCTGCCCGCCGTGGGTGTGCCCGGCGAAGATGACGTTGGCGCCGTTGTTGACGAACGAGTTGAGCACGCGCTGGTACGGGGCGTGCGTGACGCCGATCGAGACCGACTCCTGGCCGCCCGGACCGGCCGGCCATTCGACGTTCTCGCGCATGTCCTCGATCACGCCGGGGAGGGTGCCGAGCTTGTCCCACCCGCGGTGGGCGTCGTTGACGCCGAAGAATTCGAGCCGCGAGCCCTTGATCGTCATGGCGCGGGCCGTGTTGTTGAGGCTCAGCCAGCCGAGCTCCTCGTCGAAGTAGCGTTCCATGCGCGGGGTGTCGAGCACCACGGAGGCCTTCTTGTGTTTGCTCGGCCCCGTGAGGTAGCCCACGGGGTTCTTGAAGCTCGGGCCGACGTAGTCGTTCGATCCGTTCACGAAAACGCCGGCCGTGGAAGCGAACGGCGCGAGGGTGTATTCGAGCGCCTCGTAGGCGTCTTCGTGGCCGAGGTTGTCGCCGGTATTGATCACGAGGTCGGGCTCGAAGTCGGCGAGGGAGCGCACCCACTCCTGCTTCGCCTGCTGCCACGGCGCGAGGTGCAGGTCGGCGAGATGCAGCACGGTCAGCGACCGGGCTCCGGGCTCGAGAATCGGCAGCACCTCGTGGCGCACCATGTAGCGGTTGCGCTCTACGAGGCTGCCCCACGCGAAGGCACCCGCGCCGACGGCGGCCGCCGCGCCGAGCGCGGTGGCTGCCGTCTTGGCGACGGGGTGGGTCAGCACGCGATGCGTCCGACGCCGAGCGTGATCGGATCGGTGAGCCGCACGACGGTTCCCGGTGCCGGGTTGCTCGATACGACCTTCGTGTCGTTCAGCGCGTCGGTCGGCGCCAGCTTCACGCACTTCTCGGTGACGGAGGTGAACCCCGCCGTACCCAGTGTCTGTTTCGCGGCGTCTGCGGTCGGAGCC
>NZ_JBKKAD010000174.1:0-13121 GCF_046714715.1 Conyzicola sp.
CGCTCACTCCCGCAGCGAGTTTGCTGGCAGCACGATTCCGCACGAATCCGAGTGTGTCGATCGACGCGGAGACGCGCGCCACGAGCTCGGGCGTGACGTGTTCCGGCCGGTTGAGAACGTTCGAGACAGTCCCCAAGGCGACTCCGGCATGTCGAGCGACATCGAGCATCGTCACGGAGCCACGCTCGCCCACGCTCGCCGACGTCGGTGTGTCCTCGGTCACGTGCACTCCCCCTACCGACATCGGATCATTCAGCCTAGCGGCGACCGCCACCACAGGTCGGGGCCATGCCGAAGGCAGCAGCCCTGAGCAGCCCATCGGAACACGCTGCCGGACAAGCCCCAGGTGTGCCGGTGTCGCCGACCGGTACGGCCGGTCTGTGAACTCACCGCGCGACTCTGCGAGGACCGTGGGCTACTGTCACGACGGCACGCCCCCGCCCGGCAAGGAGACCTCGTTCGCGCATGACCTGAAGACGATCAACGGGCCGACGCGATCTGCCGCGGGCACGGCGGGAGAATTGGTCACGCGCGAGCAGTTAGGACGTTTCAGCCCCTTTCCCGCGCCCTCTCCGCCTTCGCGACATCACCGCGTGCGCAGCTCGGAGCACTCTCACATCCGAGTCGCTCATCCCCAGGCCGTCGACGAGCAGGATGCGGTCTATGACCGCGACGGCGTCGAGAAGCCGACGGGCATCCAACAGGAGAGCGACCTCCGCGCGGGCAGCGCTGAGTTCCCGTGCGACTGCGGCGACGAGGGCTGGCCCCGGCACTGGCAGGGCATCGGCTTCGCGTGGTTCGAGTTTGAGGATGCCCCCGCCGTAAGCACGTCCGACGACTTCGGCCCCGAGCAGGGTCACGGAGTTCAGCGACGCGAGGGCGAGGAGCTCGCGGCCGAGGTCGCGGTGGTCCTCGTTGAGGTAGATGCCGTAGACGGAGTTCAGGTGATGGGCGCCGGCTTCGTTGCTCGTGATCCTTGCAGTGTCCGCGTTCATCGCCGTGATGAGCAAGTCGGCGGGAGCCAGCAGCGGAACCCGCCACCAGGTCGCGCGCACCCGGCACTTGTAGGCCCGCGATACGCCGGTGTCTTGGCCTTCGGCGATGTAGGCGCGGGCGGCACCGGACGGTTCGGCCGCGGGCCGGAACAGCAGGGTCCGTGCTCCGCTGCGGCCGAGCGCGGCCAGTGCGTCGACGGCGAGGTCGAGCCCGCGGAGGTGCCCGCTTCCGGGAGGGGAGAGCGGTAGGAGATCCGCGGAATCCAATCCGAGTTCTGCTGCGCGTGCCGGGGATAGGGCGAAGAAGTTGTTATTCCCGGTTACCGTGCCGAGCGTGGTGTCGCCCCACTCTTCCAGACGTGTGAACCCGGCGGCGGCGGCGTATGCGGCGAGGCCCTCGGATGGCAGTAGCGCCGGCGTCCATTTTGCGGACGGGTCGGACGGTGTCCACTTCTGTGCCGGTAGCTCCCGGTCAAGAGCTACGGCGTTCCGGGCTCGGTGCACGGTGATGTGCTCCGCGGGCCCCTGGCCGTAGCCGTCGACGAGGAGCAGCACGACGTCGACCTCGGCTTCGGCGAACACCCGGTCGTCGAACGCGACGAGGTCGACGGAGCTGAACTTTTCGTAGAGGAATCTGCGGACCGCTGCCGCGTAGTTGACGCTCAGGAGCTCGGCGGGGAGGACGAAGGCGAGGCGCCCGCCGGGGGCCAGGAACGACGTCGCGTGTGCGGTGAACGCGGCCCAGCTGCTGGCGGATGCGCTGAGTTCGACTCCGGCGGCCCGTGCGGCGGAGCGTGAACGGTCGCGGGGTTCGCCGGACCAATTTTGGGAACGGACGTACGGTGGGTTGCCGACGACTGCGTCGTATCCGCGTTCGTCGCCGGCGGCCACGGCGAAGAAGTCGGAGGTCTGGATGTCGGGTCGGCCACCGGCGTGGGCAACCCGCGCCCGGGCGGCGTCAGCGCTGTGGGCATGGATTTCGACCCCGGCCACGGCCGGGCGGCGGGCGCCGAGGGCGGTGAGACGTCGGACTGCGTGGACCAGGAATTCGGCGTCGCCGCAGCTGGGTTCGAGCACGGTGTCGCGGGCGTCGCGGAGTGCCCAGTCGGTCATGAACCGGGCGATGGCGGGCGGGGTGAAGAAGGCGCCGCGGGCCTTCCGGATGGTTGCGGTGTCGGCGTCGTCGGCGGCGAATGCGTCTTGGTCACGGGGCTGGTTTTCTTGCACACCGGATCTATGGATCGAGATCCGGACCAGCTGGGACTAAACGAAGACACAGAGGACGGCCGGCAGGTTGCGGAGGTCACCGTCGAGATGGCGGCACCGTTGTCGCGGGCGGCTGGTCGCGCCTCACCGACGAAGGCTTCCCCTCGCCTGGGACCCGAACTGGGCGGCTGAGAGTCGTCGGAACAGTCGATCGTCACCCGGTCATAGGGTGCGACGTTGTCAGAATCGGTCGGCTCCACGATCGCGGAGTCGCCGGAGGAAGTGGACCAACGACGTCACGTTGCCGGTGGCGGAACGGATCTCGCGGTCGTGGCCACGAGTCAAAAATGACGAAAATGGCGTCCGTGGGCGCTTTTCGGGTCGAAAACGGCCTAAAAGGCCGATCTGTCCCAGCTTGTCCTGAAGGGCCCTGGACAACGGATCCCAGTAACGGCGCGGATCTTGACCAAAGTGTCCTGAAGGGCTCCTGGACAACGCTTCCCAGTGTTTATAAGGGATGCAGCCCCTATCTATCTATCTGTACTGAAGATCTGGCATTAATATACTTAACTAGGGGATTTCCGGGTATATATCTCGGCTTAGGTTTCGGATATATATACCCTCATCTCCCTATAGGTCTTGTATTTTCGCCAAGACACCAAGACAGAGGGGTCCGAGGGCCTCCGATGCCAGCGTCTATATGGCATCCGCTGTCCAGGACCGGTCTGGGACAGGTTCCGGTGATTTCGGCAACTTCCGCGCCGTTACTGGGATCGGCTGTCCTGAAGCGCTTGGGACGGTTTTGAGATGATCGACCCTGTCGAACCGAGCGACAACCCGCCTGACCCGACCGTTCTGAGTCGTTCCAGCGCGGTCGCCCGTTGGCCGACGTCCGATGTCGGCGGCACGCAATAGCGTCCGGCCATGGACATCGACTACGCAGAACTCTTCTTCAACGCTCTTCTCAACGCCCTCGGGGCTTTCGCGACCGGCTTCGGCGCCGCTTTCTACGAGAACCCGTGGCCGTTCCTCGGCTTGGCCGCGATCGTGCTGGTCGGATTCCTCGTGCCGAAGAAACGCCCCCGTCGGCGCCGACGAGCATGATTCTCAGTGCGAGTGACGGGCTTACGATTCCGGTGAGATGCGCGTAGTTAGATTCCCTTGGGCAATACCCACGCAAGCCGCCATACGTGACGCGCGGGTGAAGCGTCCGGTCAACGTGTCGATTTCAATCAAGCGCTGAGCGCCCCCGACACGGGGGAAATCTTTCCCAGCTGGAGACTTGTGCACTGGCAAAGGTCCAACTGAGCCCTGAACGCGCCAACTTGAAAGAAGTCCTTGTGGGTTCGACGCGCACATCGCTAACGAGCGTGCCGGCGGCTCCGCTGGTAGCGAAAGGTTCGAGCGCACCGAACTATCCGGGATTTCCGGATGGTTCGCCTCGAAAGGGCGAATCCCATCACTGGAATCGTAACCCCGGCAGGTGACATTAGAACCAGTTTCGCCGCATATAGAAAGACATGACCGGAATCGCTCCCTACCAGCCCAAGCTCTTGCCCCTGCGATTTTCTGCCGGGCTTGCCCTCTTGCCCGGCACCGTGCGGCGCGAGCGGGAGAATGGAGGCGAGTCATAAACAGCACGGGTAGCCGCATTGTTTTCGGACACCGCCATATCTGACGCCGATCCGGACGAGGCGGGGCGGAACCCGTCGTCCGAGATGATCGTCGGGTCAACGTCAATGCCTCACCAGCCGGACTGATGCCGCGCATAGGGACCATGACAGAGTTCGAGAAATCCATTGGAAGGAGAACGGGATGGCCGAGCAGCACATACCCGAAGGTGCGGCACTGGACGAGCGTGCACGGATGGTTGGACTGGGGCTGCACGCGTGGCAGTCCGAGGGCGCCGAAGTCGACGACGAAACCAAAGCCGATCTAATCGAGTACGCAGCGGGGAATCTCTCGTCCGAAGAAATCATCCGGCGGGGGCGGGTACGTTATGGCCTCGAATGATCTTTCGCTGCCGGACCCATATTCCGAGAACGGGGTGCTTCGAAATCTCGTCGGCGCGACGACACCTCAGGCTTTGCGAATCGCGGAAGGCTCTCTCAGCCTGCTCCGTCTTTCGTCGTTAGTCGAAAGTTGGCCTTCGCCGACCGGCGATCTCGACGAATGGAAAGCGATCCATCAAACGCTCTTCCAGGACGTTTACGACTGGGCGGGCACACTCCGGACTATGGGGATCGCGAAACAAGTCCCGAACGCCAATAAGTTCGCAGACCACCGACTTATCGAACGGAATGCGTGGAATCAAGCGAACTCGCTTCGTGAAGAAGGAAACCTGAAAGGGCTCGGGAAGCACGAATTCGTCCGCAAGCTCGCGGACCAATACGACGCGTTCAACTACCTTCACCCGTTCCGAGATGGAAATGGACGCGTGCAGCGGCTCTTTTGGGACAGAATTGCTCGCGAAGCCGGTTGGAGCGTCGACTGGACCCTCGTAGGCGGCGAGACCGTCGGACGCCTTTCCCGGGAGGCTGGCAACAGCGGTGACCTATCCCATCTGGTCGAGATGTTCAGCGCGATCACGTCAAAGGCGCCGGCGCCAATGGCGCCGGCTGAACGGGCCGCCTGGTTGCGACGTGTGGCATTCGGAACCCACGACGATGCGTCCCCAGCCGCGCGGGCTCTGGTCAAGCCGACCTACATTCTCACGTCAGGTTCAATGTGCGGATTCCCGATGCCCCGTGCGAGAACAGGGTGCGTCTTGCTCGTCGACCACGGCGGGCATCATCGATCGAAGGTCCCGACAAAGCTGAGCGAGACGACCACGCGGGCATTATAATTACCACGACTTCCCCTCGCCACTAACGCCGTGGGGCCTAGCAGCGTCTCGATGGCCCGTCTACTGTGTCGTCAACAGTCACAGCAGGAGGCCGACGTGCACACCCTCATGGACCAGGCCCGCGGCGCCTATCTCGTCCGCACCGCGTCTTCCCGATACATCATCAGCCTCGACCTCAACGTCGTCCGTCGTCACCCGGGCACGGCACCTCCCACTGAGGTCGCCGCGCTCCGACGCGATCACGAACAGCTGGACCTCCTCGCCGTGTTCGAGTGCACGGTCGGCACGCCGATGGTCCTCGCCCTCGATCTCCACCTCCCGTTCGTTCCGTTCACGCTGCGCCGCACCATGGACGTGGTGTCGATCGAGCGGCTGTCGGAAGTCGAAGAGGCGGCTCTGTTGTGAGCGAGCCACCGAACGCGCTTCAGACAGATCGGCAGATCGGGTTGCTGGGAGACGTCCATGGAGACCTCTCCGCGCTGATCGCATCGATTCAGACGTTTGCCGCGAGGAACGTCCGAACGATCGTCGTCCTGGGCGACTTCGGCTACCCATGGCCCCACGAGGACTGGAATCGGGCGTTGAACAAGATCAGTCGACGCCTCGCCGTGAGGAACATGACGCTTCTGTTCCTCGACGGGAACCACGACTGGCTGGCGAAGATCGAAGAACGATTCGCGGTGGACGCGCACGGTCTCCGGTGGCTCCGGCGCAACATCGTCTACCTGACTAGGGGATTTCGAACGACGCTCCGGCCCTACGACTCCGGCTGGCCGAGTCACGCTGTCCGTCTGGGCAAAGTCCTTGCCGTGATTGGTGGCGCCAACTCGATCGACCGGGACTACCGAACCGTGAACACCGACTGGTGGCCTGAAGAATCACTGACGGAAGAAGACCTCGTGGCACTCGGTTCCGACCATGTCGATGTGCTCCTCGGTCACGACGCCCCGCTCAATGTCCCTGACCTCGACCGTGCGCTCGCCTCCGAGAACAGCGACTGGCCACCGGAGGCCGTTGCATACGCCGAGCAAGGTCGACGCATGTTCCACCGCGGATTCGTAGCAGTGCGGCCCGAGCTTTATGTCGGAGCGCACTACCACCGCCATGTGGACCAGGTCGTCACGTTCGGCGACGACGCGGAGTCTTTCCGCTGCCGTGTCGTCGTCCTCGATCAGAACGAAGCCAACACGGTGAGCTTGGCCGTACTCGATACGGCCACCCTGCAGTTGGAGTTCTTCACCCGTGGCGAGGCCAAGGTCGAAAGACTCACGATGCGCGACCAGGGCCGATGGAACGTGCGCATAAAGGACGCGATGCTCGCCATCGATCTTGACGCTCGGACCGTCGAGAGGCGGCCGATGGCTGGGGCGCGGAAGTCTCCGACGATCGACCGACCGCTCCCGCTCCTGAACATCCGCATGTTGCACACAGCGACTATCGCCATTCTCACGCTAGATCCCGTTGACGACCACACTCCGTACTGGGACTACTTCTCGCCGTCGCTCGTGGAGAAGATCGAGAGGATGGACGACGATGCCCAGCGATGACGACAAGAAGTCGGCCTGGATCCGATTCGAGGGCGAGGCGAAAAGGTTACTGATTAGGAGGGTCAGGGTCGAGAGGGACGGTCTATTTCTCTTCGGGCGCAGACACGGGGCACAAACGTTGACGCTGACGGCGACGGAGTTGCAGGCGCTGCTTGATGGCCGGATTGCGGCAGTCGATGTTCTGGGTGAATATCTCGTCTACGTGAGCGTTGAGGACGGGGCCGCCGATGAGTTTTCGGCTGCGACGTCGGCGGTCGTTGCGGAACCGCCGAGGCCTCGCTATTCGGAAAGGGTACGTGTGCGAGCGGCGCAGGTAAGGGTGAACGCTGATCGGCGAGGCAGACCGCGGGTTTCGACGCCGGCATGGATCGTGAATTTGGCCACCGGGCATCCAGAAAGGGAGAGATGACGCATTGACCGCTTCCTCCGTACGCTCCACACCGGTGATGGTGAAGGCCGGCCGCAAATCTTCCCCACTTACGACCGGCCTCCGTTGGCTAGCCTGGGCTAGCCCTTAGTGCGGTGCGGATCGACGGCGGGCTTGATCGTGTTCTTGTACCGGAACTGACCATTCTCACCACTGACCGTGACGTCACCGCCACCGCCATTGCCGGCGAATCCCTTCGCCGCGTCATAGGCATCCTGCTGGGTGTTGCTGCGTGAAGACGCGCGTGACGCGTCATCCCGCTTCGTGACCCAGTCGTCACCATCTTTGAATACGTTGTAATCGGGCATTTCTCTCACCTCCTCTCGGTGTCTCTACGGCCCGACGGTAGGACGGCACGTCGACATAACAACAATCGACACGCCCACAAAGATCGGCAGAGAGGGATGACAGAAGGCATCTCCAACAGAATCGCGCCCGACACCAGTCGAATAGGCAACGGAATGCTAGTCGGAGAATCGAACACTCATCGGGGTATTCCGTGTCCCGGTGTGACGCGGAGTCTGCTCGGAAGTTGTAACGGACGGCTTGGGGAGGCGTGGGCCCATCGGCGTGCGCAATGGTGATTCTCACCGTTCGGTGAGCGGGGGCACCGAATTCGAGGAAACACCCCGGACGGGGGGAAGAAATGGGTGAGCATTTCCCAATAAATTCAGATACCACAAACTCGGGGGATTTATGAAGAGCACGCGTACGATCTGGAAAACTATCGCAACGATTGTGCTGGGTGCTTTTCTCCTCGCAGGCGTAGCTGTACCAGCGCACGCAGGAACATCTGCAATAGTCGATGCTGCCTCTTGCATGCAGCACGACCTGGCCTCCAACGACGATGCGTCAAGCGCTCAAGTCGACTTGCCCTTCCCGATCAACTTCTACGGGCATATTCGGAACAAGATCTGGATAAACAACAACGGCAACGTCACCTTCAACGGTGCGTTAGGGGCATACACGCCATTCGGGCTGGCCGACACGCGTGAAGCTATAATCGCTCCGTTCTTCGCAGACGTGGATACCCGTCCCGCGGGCGCAGGTGCCGTCCAATGGGGGTGGGGAGAACTCACCTACGACAACCATCGCGCGTTCTGCGTCAACTGGACCGACGTCGGCTACTACAGCAACGGAACCGACAAAACCAATTCATTCCAGCTCATGATTGTGGACCGTTCCAGTGACGTCGCCTCCGGCGCTTTCGACATCATTTTTAACTACGGCCGGATCCAGTGGGAAACGGGCTCTGCAAGCGGAGGGGTCAACGGCCTAGGCGGATCTTCCGCCGTAGCAGGATTCGCATCCGGCGATGGGCTAGCCGCAGGCTCAATCCAACTTCCGGGCTCCGCAATCCCCGGCTCTTTCCTCGATTCGTCGCCGACAGCGCTCGTAAAGGGAAAGCTAGGATCGAACATTCCTGGGCGATATGTATTCAACGTTCGCGGAGACGGCGTTGTCGGAGCCTATTACGTTGCACTCGGAGATTCATTTCAATCTGGCGAAGGTGCCTACGATTACAGCGACTCAACTGACACACCCGACAACAGGTGTCATCGCTCCGACAATGCCTACCCCAACCTCTTGGTTAGCGATCAGGTCGTCCACCTCCAGCTGAGGTTTCGGGCATGTTCGGGCGCGGTGATGGCCGACCTAGACAACGGGGCGAACGGCGACGGAGTCGCTCAGTTCGACGCGCTAGGCGTCGACACAAAGCTGGTCACAATTGGGATCGCGGGAAACGACCTCGATTTCTCTGGAACTGTCACGAATTGCGTCATCGTCGGAGTAGTCTCGCCAACCACTCCTTGGGTGCCAGCGTGCCAGGCGATCTTCGGCGCCGGAGTGGACGACAAGCTGCGTCAGCTCGAATATGGAAGCATTCGATCTGCGCTCGGTACCGTGTACAACGAGATCAAGAACGCGGCACCATACGCCCGCATCATCGCAATCTCATATCCGAAGTTCTTCCCCGAGCAAGGTGCACTTATCTGCCCAACCGGCATAATCCGATTAGGAGATCAGCTCTGGATGAATAATTCCATCGGGAAAGCAGACAGACTGATCGGCGACGCGGCTAAATCCAGCGGAGTCGAATACGTAAACATGGCAGACGTGACGAAAGGACACGAAATCTGTTCCTCGGACCCGGCTCAAAACGGGGTCGTGCTCGGCCCGGACAACTCACCGAAGAGCGAGTCTTACCACCCGAACGCTCTGGGCCACCGCTTGATGGCCAACCGCATCGAAGAGTTCCTCGATCGTCCAGTGGTTCCCACTTTCACAATCCAGCCTCAAGCCCGTCTATCTCAATACGTAGATGTCACGGGGCGGGCACTCAATGTCGCAGTCAACTGGCCGGGCAGCGACGTGGTAACCACTCTGGTGTCGCCGAGTGGAACGCGGATAACTCGGGAATCGACAAATGGAGCGGTGCACACCCTGGGCCCGACGTTCGAAACATGGCGCGTCGACAACCCGGAGCCGGGACAGTGGACAATTGAGTATTACGGCGCCGAAATAGCCGAAGGTGGCGAGCCGGTCACCGTCAACGTCCTTGACGAGCACCCGTCCAACATCGCCCCTGTCGCGTCCTACACCGAGGTTGGCGCGGGCCGAACGTTCACATTCGATGCTTCCGGATCAAGCGACGCAGACGGCTCAATCGCAGGCTACACCTGGGACTTCGGTGACCAGACCTCCGCGACCGGTCCAGTCGTGCAACACACTTTCCCAGAAGGCTCGCAATTCCAAGTCATGCTGGCAGTTGCGGACGATAGGGCAGAGATGGGCTTCGCGTCACACCCCATCCCAATTGACACTCGGGCAGCTGAACCGACGAACCGCTTTTCCTCGGACACCACCCTCACCGATTCAACGCGCCTTGGCGGGCCCATCGAAGTTGACGGAGATCTTGAGTGCAACACGGCCGGAACTATTGACGGGGACACCGTCGTAACCGGCGACGTCCACCTGACCGATGAGTGCCAGATAAATGGCTCCCTAGTCGCAGGAGGAACTGTGCACATGACCTCACGGTCTTACGTAACCGGAAGCGTCACCTCCGCCGGTTCCGTGACGTTCGAGGCAAGCGCCAAGATCGGGGGACAGCTGACTTCGGGAGGCATATTCATCCCCGTCGGCGCGACCAGAGCGTACATCGAAGAACACGGCGCGGTCGGTGGAACGATAAGTGAGCACGCCCAAGTCCCCGCGGTAGCACCCGGCACGACTCCGATTGAGACGATGGAGTCGGTCACTGAGGGGAACCCCACGAAGACATGGCAGGCCTGGGTACGAGAAGCTGCCATCGCGAACAATGCGCCGTCTTGGTCGTCCGCTCTAAGCGCCAATCCAGGCTGCACAGTGGCGCCATGGGCGTCCAGCCTCAACGGCGCGAATATCGGAGTAGGCGCAGCCACCATAGTCGATGCTCGTCTAACGACGTCTGGATGCGAGACCGTGACCTTCCAAGGGATGACGGTCAATCTGTCTGGCGATCTCACGCTTCTGGTCGACAACTTGCGGGCAATCAATGGAATCAAGTTCCAAACCGCTGACGCGAGTGCCTATAAGGTGAAGATCATAACTCTCGGTAGCGTCACCGATTGCGCCACAGATCGCTCGCAATCAATATCCGGCGGTATAACCTCCGATCCCGCGATCGCCATTGACTTCTTTACGCCTGGTCGCGTTTCCATCGTCGGACCCGCGCACTTAACTGGTTCAGTTACGAGCGGGTGCTGGAACGGCGCAGGAAGCGTGAGTATCGCGCAGCGATGAAAACACCAATGAAATCGCACCCGATCCATCTCCTTTGGATCGTGCCGATAGCGCTGATTGTGGACGCTACGTTCTTCCTTGCTGCTGCCGTGAGTAAATGCGGTATCAGCGGGTGCAGCGGAGCAGGATTCGGAATAGCGTCCAACCCGGCCGCATCAATGGTCTTCATCGGGATAGCGGCTGGGGTGACTGCAACATTGCTGATTGTCGTTCCATGGATTCGATTCAGGTTCGCCCGCATCAGCGTCGCGGCAATCGCAGCGGTCGCGACCTGGGCTGTGCTCTGGTCCGCGGTATTCGGCGAATAAGTACGCTCGTCCATGTGGGTCTGCCGTTCGTCGTCAGCCACGGGTGAGCCATTGATTCATCAGTGACACGGAATTTGGGGCTGAATGCTTGGGGCCCGAGAGCGTCGCCGACGGGGGGCCGAGGCGACTAGCGGGAGCCCGACGATGTCCCTAAATTCGGTTGACTACGAGGCAGCACGTCAAGTGCGAGGGCCATGAACGAGGGACGTGTCAGGATTGGAGCCAACAGTCGGCCCAGGTCACCCCCGGCGAGAATGCGATCAGAATACACAATTGGCACTACTTCCTCACCGGCCCGAAATATTAGGGGCGCACCATGACCTTCTTGTTGATCGGATCCGAGGATAGCGGCGACGCTGGCTCCCCGGTGCATGCTCATGTCGTCTTCGATGAGCGGCACGGTGGCACAGGTCAGTTCGAGGAGCGCTTCTGGAAGTCGGAACGCCCCGGCGCGATGAGCTTTGTTGCCGACGCCGACGGCTTGGGCGCCGGGTCACTAGAAATAGCGACGATCAGCTATGTGAGATCACCCGGCATTGTTCCCTACACGCCGTCGGCACCGGCCGGGTTCGCTGCGGGCACGACTTCCGCGGCCTTCAGCGCCGTCCAGCCTTTCGATGAGGTCAACTTCTGGGCGGGGCTCGGTCCCGAACTCCTCACCGCAGACCCGCCCTGGCCCGTGATCACCCGACTGTACGTCGACACTGCGATCATGGGCCGGATTGATCTCGACGTTGCAGACAATACGCCGCGAGTCCGCGACGGTCGCAAGTAATTCCCCGGCCGGCCAACCGACTACGCGATGGCTCGGAAACCTTTCATCGCTAGCGGTGCAGTCCAGGCAGAGCCCGGCCACCCGCCTCCGACAGTCTGCGGCGGTGCGCGCGATCTCGTGCCGCGCTTGTCATCGCCAACCATCGTGCGTCAGACTTCACCTCAAAATGAGCCTTCTGCCTAGCCATAGCATCGCCTTGGTTCCAGACTCCGCCGACGCCAGACTTCTCGTCGACTTGACGAGCCACGCCACTGACCTATCGGAGGCATCGCACGCGCTCGGCTTGGCCCTCGACGCCCGCAACGACTCAGAACTCTGGCTGCCGCTGACAATGCACGCCGTAACCGCGTACTCGCGGCCTTTTGCCGAATCGACGGTGCGGCACCGCCTGGACACGATGAAGCAGTTCTCCGGAATCCCGGCCGCACTGCAGCCGGTCCACGACATGGTTCGGAAGTACCGCAACACCACCGTCGCCCACTCGCAATCTGACCTGGTGCTGGCCGTCGCGCTTGCGTTACTCGACGACCGCGGTGCGGTCCGAGACGTGGTCGGGGTGACGTTTACACATCCCATGCCGCTGGTGGTTGCGGAGCAGTTCGCAAAGCTCGTGGACGCTGTCGAGGGGCTGGTCGAGGAAGCGACGAGGCCGGTCAGGGAGCGGTTGAAGAAGCAACTTGGCGCCGTGCCGGCAGACGTCGTCGCGGGATGGCGTGTGCCCGAAACGCTTGCTGCGGAGGACCATTAGCTCTCGGGCGAGCGAGCGCGAACCCGGCGACCGCAATTCACGACTCACTGGCGCATAGGACAGCCGCGTCCTTTTGCCGACGAACACTAACCCAAGTCATAGGGGACCAGGTGCGGTTTCGAGCGCTTCTCCTTGTATTGACAGGCAGATGCGTCTACTTTGAAGTCGACAGCATTGACGAGGGAGCGCATCGTGGTTGCAGGACGCAAGCCTTTTCTAGCCCGGATTGTCGAGCGGATATCACTGAGACTCAAGACGAGCAAAGTCCCGCTTCCTCCAGATCCGTTCGGCGATCCACCCGTCGCGATAGACCCGGATCCGAATCGGGACAGGGATTTGTACATGGGTGTGAATACGCACTGAGCGAGCTGCACGGTCAAGCAGATGAGGGGTCCCCCCACCCGCGGGCCCCCGCAACATTTGAGTGGATCAATTCAAATTTTGCCAACCCCAGCCTGAAGTAGTGAGATACACTGCAAGGAAA
>NZ_JBKKAD010000175.1:0-12389 GCF_046714715.1 Conyzicola sp.
ATGCCGCCGGGCAGGCCGATCGAGACTTCGGCAACGACCGTGCCGACGACGGCGTTGGCGGCGCCGAGGCGCAGGGCGGGAAGCAGGAAGGGCCCGCTCGCGGGCAGACGGAGGTGCTGGAGGGTGCGCCAGCGGCTCGCAGCATAGGAGTGCATGAGTTCGGTGTGGATGACGTCGGGCGACTGCAGCCCGCGTAGGGCGCCGACCGCGATCGGGAAGAACGCGAGGTAGGAGGCGATGACGGCCACCGACATCCAGTTCTCCCACTCGAACGTGCCGAACTCGAGCTTGGAGCCCCAGCCCTTCACGAGCGGGGCGAGGGCGATGAGCGGCACCGTCTGGCTGAAGATCACGAGGGGAAGCACGGCCGACTCGGCGATGCGGAAGCGCTGCATCAGCAGGGCGAGCGCGAAACCCACGACGAGGGCGATGGCGAGTCCGACCGCGGCGACGCCGAGGCTGAACAGGGCGGCGAGCAGAACCGCGAGCCACAGCGGCTGGGCTGCCGGCGCGCTCGTGATCGGCTCGCCCAGGCGGGCGAACATCTCCCACACGTGCGGCATCGCCAGATCGCTCGTGCGCGGCAGCACCCGGAGACCGGAGTTGCGCACCGCCTCGTCGGCGCCGACCACCCAGCCGTCGGCGGGACCGAGCGCCTTGTAGATCTCCCAGGCCGCAGCGACGAGCAGCACGGCGAGAGCGCCGAGCAGCAGGGGGCGGAAGCGGCGCACCGGCTACGCCTTCGCCGTGATGTGCTCGCGCAGCGCGGGGATGACCGTTTCGCCGTAGACGCGCATCGTCTCCTCTTTGTTGTCGTGCTGCAGGTAGCCGGCGAACTGGTCGACGCCCAGTTCTTTGAGGGCCTTCAGCTTCTCGATGTGCTGGTCCGCGGTGCCGAGCAGGCAGAACCGGTCGACGATCTCGTCGGGCACGAAGTCAGCGTGCGTGTTGCCGGCTCGGCCGTGCTCGTTGTAGTCGTAGCCCTCGCGGCCCGTGATGTAGTCGGTGAGCGCCTTGGGAACCGCCGACCCCTCCCCGTATTTGGCCACGATGTCGGCGACGTGGTTGCCGACCATGCCGCCGAACCAGCGGTTCTGGTCGCGCATGTGCTGCCAGTCGTCGCCGATATACATGGGGGCGGCGACGCAGAACTTGACGGCCATCGGGTCGCGTCCCGCGGCTTCGGCCGCCCGGCGCACCGTCGTGATCATCCACTCCGCGACATCCAGATCGGCCATCTGCAGGATGAATCCGTCGCCGACCTCGCCCGCGAGCTTGAGGGCGAGCGGCCCGTAGGCCGCGACCCAGACGTCGAGGGTCGACCCGACGCTCCACGGAAACTGCAGCGTCGCACCGTTGTACTCGACCGACCGGGAGTTGGCGAGTTCGCGGATCACGTGGATCGACTCGCGCAGGTCTTTGAGGGTGGTCGGTTTGCCGTTGGTCACGCGCACGGCGGAGTCGCCCCGCCCGATGCCGCAGATCGTGCGGTTGCCGTACATCTCGTTGAGTGTGGCGTAGGTGGAGGCGGTGACCGTCCAGTCGCGCGTCGCCGGGTTGGTGACCATGGGCCCCACGATCACCCGGCGGGTCTCGGCGAGGATCTGACTGTAGATGACGTACGGCTCCTGCCAGAGCAGGTGCGAGTCGAAGGTCCAGACGTGGCTGAAGCCGTGCTGCTCGGCGAGCTTGGCGAGCGCGACCGTGCGCGAGGCCGGCGGGTTGGTCTGCAGAACTGCTCCGAAATCCATGGTGCTCTTTCGATT
This sequence comes from Conyzicola sp., assembly GCF_046714715.1. Taxonomy (GTDB): domain Bacteria; phylum Actinomycetota; class Actinomycetes; order Actinomycetales; family Microbacteriaceae; genus Conyzicola. The sequence continues at coordinate 1,767 of NZ_JBKKAD010000175.1, forward strand.
CGTTGGTTGAGTAGCAGGCGAGCGAAGCGAGTTCGCGTATCGAAACCTAGATCAGGTACTGGCTCAGGCCGCGCTTGAAGAACTTTCCGTCGCCCTTCGCGCCGAGGTAGCGGTTGTCGTCGACCACGACCTTGCCGCGCGACAGCACGGTGTCGACGTGGCCGTCGATCTCGTAGCCCTCGTAGGCGGAGTAGTCCATGTTCATGTGGTGCGTCTTTCCGACGCCGATCGAGGTGTGGCCGTTGGGGTCGTACACCACGATGTCGCCGTCGGCACCGGGCTGGATGACGCCCTTCTTGCCATACATACCGAACATGCGCGCGGGGGTGGTGCTCGTCAGTTCGACCCAGCGCGACAGCGAGATGTGCCCGTCGACGACGCCCTGGTACATGAGGTCCATGCGGTGTTCGACCGAACCGATGCCGTTGGGGATCTTCGAGAAGTCGGTGAGCCCCATGTCTTTCTGGCCCTTCATGCAGAACGGGCAGTGGTCGGTGGAGACCATCTGGATGTCGTTGGTGCGCAGGGCCTGCCACATGTGGTGCTGATGGCCCTCGGCCTTCGACCGCAGCGGCGTGGAGCACACCCACTTCGCCCCCTCGAACGCACCCCACTCGTCGCTCTGCGCGCCGAGGTTGTCTTCGAGCGAGAGGTAGAGGTACTGCGGGCAGGTCTCGCCGAAGACGTTCTGCCCGTTGTCGCGCGCCGTGGCGATCTGCTCCACGGCCTGCTTCGCCGAGACGTGCACGACGTAGAGCGGGGCGCCGGTGAGGTTCGCCAGCATGATCGCGCGGTGGGTCGCCTCCTCCTCGGCCTGCCACGGGCGGGTGAGTCCGTGGTTGTAGGGCGAGGTGTTGCCGGCCCTGACCGCCTGCTCGACGAGCAGGTCGATGACGCTGCCGTTCTCGGCGTGCATCATCATGAGCGCTCCGTTCTCGGCACCCTTCTGCATCGCCTTCACGATCTGGCCGTCGTCGGAGAGGAAGACCCCCTTGTAGGCCATGAACATCTTGAAGCTCGAGACGCCCTCGGCGACGAGTTCGTCCATCGCGACGAGCGACGAGTCCTGCACGTCGGAGAGGATCTGGTGGAAGCCGTAGTCGATCGCGCACTGGCCGGCGGCCTTCTCGTGCCACGCCTTGTACTGGTCGAGCACGTTCTCGCCCGCGTACTGCACCACGAAGTCGACGATGCTCGTGGTGCCGCCGTGGGCGGCCGCGCGGGTTCCGGTCTCGAAGGTGTCGGAGGCCTCGGTACCGCCGAAGGGCATCTGCATGTGGGTGTGGGCGTCGATGCCGCCGGGGATGACGTACTTTCCGGCCGCGTCGATCACCGTGTCGACGTTGCCCTCGAGGTCGAAGCCGAGCAGTGTCGACCCGGGCGCGAGCACCGCGGCGATCGTCTCGCCGTCGATGAGCACGTCGGCCCTGCCGGTGCCCGTCGCGTTGACCACGGTGCCGTTCTTGATGAGAGTCTTCACGGGACTGTCCTCCTACGGCCGGGCGATCAGTGTGTACGAGTCGGGGCGACGGTCGCGGTAGAACTGCCAGTCGTCGCGCATCTCCTGCACCATGTCGAGATCGAGGTCGCGGATGATGATCTCCTCCTCGCTGCCCGATCCCCGTTCGCCGACGAAGTTGCCCCGCGGGTCGATCACCTGGCTGGTGCCGTAGAAGTCGACGGCGAGCTCGCCGTACTCGTTGTCTTCGCGGCCCACGCGGTTCGGCTGCAGCACGAAGTAGCCGTTGGCCACGGCCGCGCACGGCCCCTCGACCTCCCACAGCCGGTTCGACAGGCCGGGCTTGGTCGCGTTCGGGTTGAAGACCATGTGGGCGCCGCCGAGGCCGAGTTCGCGCCATCCCTCGGGGAAGTGCCGTTCGTAACAGATGTAGAGGCCGATCTTGCCGACCGAGGTGTCGAAGACGGGGTAGCCGAGGTTGCCGGGGCGGAAGTAGAACTTCTCCCAGAACCTGTCGAGGTGCGGGATGTGGTGCTTGCGGTATTTGCCGAGGATGGTGCCGTCTGCTTCGACCACGACGGCCGTGTTGTAGTAGACGCCCGTGATGTCTTCCTCGTAGATCGGCAGGATCATCACGAGGTTCAGCTCTTTGGCCAGGGCGGCGAAGCGCTGCACGATCGGGCCGTCTGCCGGTTCGGCGTAGCGGTAGTACTTCTTGTCTTCGGTGATGCCGAAGTAGGGGCCGTAGAACAGTTCCTGGAAGCAGATCACCTGCGCACCCTCGGCGGCCGCGTCGCGCGCGAACCTCTCGTGTTTCGCGATCATGGACTCTTTGTCGCCGGTCCATGTGGTCTGGGTGATTGCAGCGCGTACGACGGTCATGCGATACCTCCGGAGGGTCTTACCTTTTGTTATTATTGGCGCTAAACATTTCTCTTACGTTTCGGCTTGTGACGTTGGCGTAAAACCTACTAGGCGGGTCACGTGAAGTCAGTAGCGCTTGCGGTCGAAGAATCCACGCCCAGCGGTATCGCGGGCGCTATCGCGCGGCTGATCACCTCGGGCGCCCTCGCCCCCGGCGACCGGCTGCCCACGGTGCGCGAGCTCGCCGCCGACCTCGGCGTGAGCCCCGCCACCGTCAGCCACGCCTGGCAGGCGCTCGCCGGCGTCGGGCTGATCGTCTCGCGCGGCCGCAGCGGCACCTTCGTGCGCGAGGAACACACCGCCTGGCTGCCTCCCCGGTCGCGCGGGCTGCGCGACGCGAACCAGCCCGCCGCGCGCCTCGACCTGGCGAGCGGCACGCCCGACCCGCTGCTGCTGCCCGACATCGGCCCGGCGCTCTCGCGGGTACCCGCCCGGGCCGGCACCACGAACTACTACGACGTTCCCGTGCTGCCCGAACTCGAACGGGTGCTGCGCGCGTCCTGGCCCTACGAGGTGGACGCCCTGACCGTGGTCGACGGGGCGATGGATGCCCTCTCCCGAACGCTCGACCTGGTGCTGCGATTCGGCGATCGTGTGGTCGTCGAGAACCCCGGCTTCCCGCCCGTCTTCGACCTGCTCGAGCACTACGGGGTCGAACAGGTGCCGGTCGAGCTCGACGAACACGGCATCCGCCCCGAGTCGCTCGCCGATGCCCTCGCCCTCTCCCCCTCGGCGATCGTGCTTCAGCCGAGAACCCACAACCCGGCCGGGGTGTCGATGACCGCCGGCCGGGCCCGCGAACTGGCCACGATCATCCGCTCGGGGCGCACCGCCGACCAGACGATCGTCATCGAAGACGACCACTCCGGCGAGATATCGACGAGCCCCGACGTGAGTCTGGGCTCGTTGCTGCCGGACCGGGTCGTGCACATCCGCAGCTTCTCGAAGTCGCACGGGCCCGACCTGCGCATCGCGGCCGTCGGCGGCCCTGCCGAGCTCGTCGACCGGCTGGTCGCACGGCGCATCCTCGGCCCCGGCTGGACCTCGCGCATGCTGCAGACCGTCCTGCACGATCTGCTCACCGACCCGGGCACCATCGCCGGGCTCGACCTCGCCCGCACGACCTACCGCGAACGTCAGGCGGCGCTGGGTGCGGCGCTCGCTGCGAACGGCGTCGTGATGCCCGTGCCCGACGGGATTAACCTGTGGCTGCCCGTGAACGACGAGCGCAACGCCGTGGTGCAGCTGGCGGCCGCGGGCATCCGGGTCGCTCCGGGAGCGCCGTTCCTCGCCGCTCCGCTCACGACGCCGGGCGACTTCGTGCGGGTCACGGCGGGACTCGTGGCCGAGGGCGCGGACGCTCTCGCCGGCCTGCTGGCCGCGGCGGCCAGGGCCTGACTGGCTTCGCCGGCGACACGAGGGGCAAACAACCGACCTTCAGCACCCGCTTGAGCGTCGATTCGTTGCCCCTCTGATCGGCGGGCTGGGCTGCGGGTCGGCGGGTCAGCGCTGGTTGCGCCAGCGCGCCCCGACCGCGAACCAGCGAGCGAGAACGGATGCCGGCGCGAGCGCCGCGCGCAGACGCACGCGTCGGTCGACCCCGGCCCGCAGGGCGAGCAGCACGGCGTGCAGGTCTGCGGCGGTCGCGGACGCGGACTCCGCGCGTGCCGCCCTCTCGCCGCCCGACCGGGCGAACGACTCGAGCTCGACGGCCGCCCGCAGGCGCTCGAGCGCGGCAACGGCCGCGGGGTCGGAGACGGGCGATCCGCCGACCGGGCCTGTCGCGCCGAACTCGCGGGTGTCGCGGTCGACGGTGAGGCGGTCGGCGAACTGGCGCGGCGTCTCGGCGTCGGTCAGCTGCCAGCCCAGATCGAGCGCGGTGTCCTGAACCTCCTCCCAGGCGCCGAGCGCCGAGCCGTGGTGGAGGTCGTGGACTCGCGCCCGGCGCTTGGCGAAGCGGGCGAAGGCGGGCACGGAGAGCACGCCGAGCAGCGCGAGCGCGGCGAGGCCGAGCACGATGGCGTTCCAGTCGGGGCCGGCGTCGGCACCGCCCTCCGGCACGGCTCCCGCGTCGCCACGGTCGGGCGCGACGCCTTCGGGTGCCGCGGTCGGAGCGGGTGTCGCGGTCGATTCATCGATGTCGGGCGTCGCCGGGTCGTCGACGACGGCCTCGTTGAACTGCGGCACGTTCGTGCGGCCGACGGTCGGCTCGAAACGCACCCAGCCGACGTTCGCGAAGTACAGCTCGGGCCAGGCGTGCAGCTCGTCGGTCGTGACGGTGTACTCGTCTTCGCCGGTGGTCGAATTGCGCACCTCGTTGCCCGTCGTGAAGCCGACGCCGATGCGCGCGGGAATGTCGAGCGTGCGCGCCATCGCGGCCATCGCCGACGCGAAGTGCACGCAGTACCCCGACTTCTCCTCGAGGAAGCGCCCGATCACCCCGGGGCCGGTTCCGTCGTAGCCGCTCTCCACGGGCGCGTCTTCGGAGTAGGTGAACTCGCCGCCGCGGAAGTAGCTCTGCAGCGCGACCGCCCTGTCGTAGTTCGTCGCGGCGCCCGCGGTGACGTCGAGCGCCTGCTGCGCGACGATCGGCGGCAGGCCGTCCGGCAGCTCGAGGTAGGCCTGGAAGTCGGCGGCCACGAGCGGGTCGGCCGCGCGCAGCTGGTCGCTGGTGGGCACGGCGGCCTCCGACGTGACGACGTACTCTTGCCCGCGCACCGACGAGCGCTCCGACCGCACGTTGAGCGTCTCCGGATCCCAGACCCAGCGCCCGACGAGACCGGTGATGCTTCTCGGCGCATAGGGCGCGGGCAGCCAGCGCCCCCGCACGTTGCCCATGGAGATCTCGGTCGTGCTCTCGACCACCGCGACGTCGCCCGCACGTCCGGGCGCCGCCGCGATCTCCTCGGGGCCGTCGTCGCCGTCGGGGTCGCCCGAACCGATCGTCGGCTCCCACGCCGAGTCGGTGAAGTCGTCGAGGGTGGCCATGCGCAGGTACTGCCGCTCCTCCGACGTGGTCGTGTAGGTCAGCGCGACCACCGCGTCGGGCCGACGCAGGTCGTCGCCGAGGTCGATGATCGGGTTGAGGCCCGTGGCGTAGCCGTCGCCGGGGGTTGACGTCTCCACGGGCTCGACCTCGGGCAGCGCGACGGGGATGACGAGCGCTGCCACCATGGCGACGGCGCCGACCCCGACGGCCACCGCCGGCTGGGTTCGCGGCGATGCCACGTAGAGGATGAGCAACCAGGTGGCCCCGGCGAGCACGAAATAGAACGGGTCGGTGAAGTCCGGGTCGACGAAACCGGGAACGGCCACGATCGCGATGAGCGGGATACCGGCGAGCGCCGGCGAGCGGGCGACCATCACGAAGGTGTCGATCGAGAACGCCACGAGGCCGGCTCCGAGCCCGAGGATGAAGAGGATGCCCGGCACGGCCGTGGCGGGCACGCCCTGTTCCTGGATCGATGCGGCTCCGCTCACGAGCAGGTCGCCGAACCGGCCGACGGTGGCGGGCGTCGGGATCAGGCCAAGCAGCGCCGTATCGGCGGCGAAGAAGAGGGTGAGCACGACGACCAGTGCGACCGCACCCGCGGCCGTCGGAACCAGGGGACGCCGGGTGCCGTAACGCACCGCACCGATCGCGATGACGACGAGCACCGCGACGGCTCCCGAGATGAGCCACCACAGTCCGCCGACGAGCAGCTGGTTGAGGCCGCCGAGCGCGACGACCACCGCCACCGCCGTGGCCCCGCTCGACGCCGCCGTCGGTATCGTCGGCCGCAGCGTGCGTCCGCGCCTACTGCCGGCCATCGACGTCTCCGAACCTGGCGCGGTGGTAGTTCTCGCTTCCGCCGGAGCCGTCGTCGAGGGCCGCCGCCCAGACGTCCGCCGGGTCATCCGTCACCCGCACCGAGACGCACTGCCAGCCCGCGCGCGTGAGCGACTCCACCGTCGCCGACTGCGCGTCGTCCACCACGAGCGCCACTCCGTGCTCGTGCCTGGCCCGCTGGCCCGCCACCCAGCGCAACGTGTCGTCCGACGGCCGCGACAGCACGGCGAACACGGGCCCGTGCATGTCGACGTCGGCGGTCGTGGGCACGCCCGAGCCGAGATAGTCCGGGGAGGGCCGGGCGCTGGCGAGGGAGGTGAGGAAGTCGATGTCGTGGCCGGTGCCCCCGCCCGCCTCGACCGGGGCGACGAGCTGGGACGCGCCGGTCTCGCGCAGTTGGATCAGGAAGCCTTCGCCCACGAGGTGCACGCCGAGCGACGCGACCATGCCGAGCACCCACTCGAACGACTCGGGGGTGGCGTATCCGCTGTCGCGCGTGTCCACGATCACCCGGGCGGTGGGGAAGCTGCTCTCCTCCTCCTGGCGCACCATGAGGTCGCCGTGCCTGGCCGTAGCGCGCCAGTGCACGCGGCGCAGGGCATCGCCGGAGCGGTACTCGCGCGTCATGAGGTCGTCGTTGTTGCCGGCGGCATTGCGGCGGCTCGCGCGCACCGAGCCGTCGCCGCCGGAGAGCGAGAACCCGCTGCCGCTCAGGTCGGTGACCCGCGGCGCCACGATGAGCTGGCGGGCCTCACCGACCTCGACCGCGTTGTGGGTGAGGCCGAAGGGGTCGAACCGCTCCACGGTGACCGGCCCGATGTCGACGATGCCGCGCGCGGGCGGGTGCAACACGTACTCGAGTCGGGTGCTGCCGGCGGCGGTATAGCGGGCGGAGGGCAGCGACCTGAGCGGCGCCGGGTCGGTGCTGCCGGAACCCCACGGCAGGCGGTCGCGCCACTGGGCACTCGCGCTGCGGCCCGTCGTGTCGTTCGTCACCTCGATCGAGACGGTCACGGGGCCGCCGACCGAGACGACGTCGAGATCGAACCGCCGCGCGGCCGACAGGCGTGGCGAGCGGAAACGCACCAGCAGCACGCACAGCGCGACGAGCGCCCCGAGCAGGCAGGCCGCGAACAGCAGCTGAGGGCTGCCGAGAATGTACGCGCCGACGAAGAGCACGATCGCCGCTACGACGATTCCCCATCCTCGCCTCGTGAGCCCGGTCGCGCGGCGACGCGTGCCCGAAGATGCCATTCGGTGATCCCTAGCGGCCGACGGTGCCGAGCGGAACCGGCGTGTGTGCGACGATGCGAGCGACGATCTCGGCGACGCTCGCCCTCGCTACGCCGCCCGACCTGTTCGCCGCGATGAGGCGGTGGGCGAGCACGGGTGCGACGATCGCGTTCACGTCGTCGGGCAGCACGAACTCGCGGCCGTCGAGGGCGGCCCGCACCTTCGCGGCCCGCACGAGCTGGAGGGTGGCGCGCGGACTGGCACCGAGGCGCAGTTCGGAGTCGCTGCGCGTGGCCTGCGCTATGCGCACGACGTACTGCTCGACGGCCTGGCTGACGAAGACGTTGCGTGCGGTGACGATCATCGCCGCGAGCTGCTGCCCGGAGACGACCGGCGCCACGTCTTCGAGCGGGCTGCGGGTCTCGCGCGACCGCAGCATCGCGATCTCGGCGTTCGAGTCGGGGTAGCCCATCGAGATGCGGGCCATGAACCTGTCGCGCTGCGCCTCGGGCAGCGCGTAGGTGCCCTCCATCTCGATCGGGTTCTGGGTGGCCACCACGGTGAACGGCGTCGCCAACGCGTAGGTCGTGCCGTCGACGGTGACCTGCTGCTCTTCCATGCACTCGAGCAGGGCCGACTGCGTCTTCGGGCTCGCCCGGTTGATCTCGTCGCCGATCACGAGGTTCGCGAAGACCGGCCCTGGCTTGAACTCGAACTCGCGGTCGACCTGGTTGTAGATCGAGACGCCCGTGATGTCGGACGGCAGCAGGTCGGGGGTGAACTGGATGCGCGAGACCGAGCAGTCCAGGCTTTTCGCCAGCGCCCGCGCGAGCATCGTCTTGCCCACGCCCGGAACGTCTTCGATGAGAAGGTGGCCCTCGGCGAGGATGACGGTGAGCGCCATCTCGATCGCCTCGCGCTTGCCGTCGATGACGGTCTCGACGGAATCGACGATCGCGCGCGACGCGCGGAAGAACTCCTCGATGCTCATCGCGGGCGCTGCCGCGACCGACACCGCCTCGTGCCCGGACTCGAACTGCCCCACAATGGTGTTCACCCTATGAGTGTGCCAGAAGATGAGCGATCTGCCCCCTGAGAATCCGCAGAGCATCGGGGCCGTCGGAACGCGCGGCGCCGGCGACTATCGTGAACAAATGAAAATTACAGTGCTCTCCGGCGGCGTCGGCGGCGCCCGCTTTCTGCGCGGCCTGCGCGAACACGTGCGTTCGAACCTGCCGGGGGCACAGATCACCGCGATCGTGAATACCGGCGACGACATGTGGCTCACCGGCCTGCGCATCGCTCCCGACCTCGACTCGATCATGTACACGCTCGCGGGCGAAAACGACGAGACGCGGGGCTGGGGACGCGTCGGCGAGACGGAGCGGGTCAGCGGCGAGCTGCGCGCCTACGGCATCGGCTGGCCGTGGTTCACCCTGGGCGACCTCGACATCGGCACCCACCTCACCCGCAGCCACCTGCTTCGTGAGGGCCAGCCGCTCAGCGCCGTGACTGAGCGCATCACCGCCCGCTGGGACCTCGGCGTGCGGCTCCTGCCCGCGACCGACCAGGAGGTCGAGACGCACGTGCTGGTCGAGGGCGACGAACTGCACTTCCAGGAGTGGTGGACCCGCCACCGCGCGAGCCTGCCCGCCCTCGGCTTCGTGCAGCGCGGCGTCGAGACCGCGACCGCAGCGCCGGGCGTGCTCGAGGCGATCGCGGAGGCCGACGTGGTGCTGGTGGCGCCGTCGAACCCGGTCGTGTCGATCGGCACGATCCTCGGTATACCCGGCATCCGCGCGGCGTTGGCCGCGACATCCGCCCGCGTCGTCGGCGTATCGCCCATCATCGCGGGATCCGTCGTGCGCGGCATGGCCGACGCCTGCCTCGCGGCGATCGGCGTCGAGACCAGCGCCGAGGCCGTCGCGCTGCACTATGGGGCGCGGTCGGCCGGCGGACTGCTCGATGCCTGGCTCATCGACGAGACGGATGCCGCGGCTCTCGCCACGATCGAGGCGGCGGGCATCACGGCACGCGCCGTTCCCCTGTGGATGAGCACCCCGGAGACGAGCGCGCGGCTGGCCGCCGAGGCCTTAGCGGTCTAGCCGTACAGCGGCGCCGGCACTGGCACTGGCCGCGCGCCGGAAGTGCAGTTGTGGCGGGTGCGACGTACCCGGCACCCACCACAAGTGCACTATCCCGGGCTGGCCTCCGGCTCGGGAGCTAGCCGCCGAGGGCTGCGGTGGTGCGCGCACCGACTCGCGGGCGTAGCGCGGTGAGCTGGTGGTAGGTGTCGACGTCGTTGCGCAGGCCCCAGTCGCCGGGCAGCTCGAGCAGCGCATAACCGGCGGCAACGTGCGCCGCGCTAGAACCCGGGCCGAACGCCGCGGCGTGGGTCGCGCCGTCGGCCGCGGTGACGAGCACCGTGCCGCTGCCCTCCGCGTCGGCGACCATCGCCCGGTCGTGGCGCGCGGCGAGCGCGAGCGCTCCGTCGAGCTCTGAGGGCGAGAGTGCCGGCAGGTCGCCGAGCAGCACGGCGATGCCACGGCCCGGAGCACCCAGTTCGGAGGCCAGCTCGATGCCGCTGGCGACCGCGGCGGCGAGGCCGGCCGGCTCTTCCTCGACGACCACGAGCGCGTCGAGTTCGTCGAAGGCGTTAGCGACCGCGGTGCTGGTGACGACGATCACACCGACGACCGACTCTGCGGCGAGTGCCGCGGTGGTCGTGTCGAGGGCGATCGCGAGTGCCAGTGCACCACGGTCGGGCAGCTCGTCGCCGAACCGCGACTTGGACTCCGGCGTTCCCTTCACGGGAATGACGACGACCCACTCGCGGGTCGGCTCGACCACGTGCGACTCGGCGACGGGCTTGCCGGTCTTGCGGATGCCCGTGTTGCGGGGTGTGGACTCGAACTGCTCGACGGCGGCGCGGCCGATCGCGCTGCGGGCGGATTCGCGGGTCGGGCGCCCTTCGACAAGCTCAGGGACCGAAGGGGGCTCAGGGGACGCGGGCGGCCCAGGGGACGAGGAGGGCTCAGGGGGCCTGGAGGCCGCGGCGCGGCCGGCCTCGTAGCCGTCGCGCCACGCCTCGTCGGAACCCTGCCGGAACATGTCGTTCACCGCGGGGCGGATGAGCACGCGGGCTCCGGGCGCATCCGGATCGAGCAGTCGTCCGAGT
>NZ_JBKKAD010000176.1:0-27213 GCF_046714715.1 Conyzicola sp.
GCCGTGAAGAGCGACTTCCCGGCCGTCGGCGAATTCCAGCTCACCGCCGTCGGCGACGTCCCCGTGGTCTTCGACCAGTCCACGAACGAGATCGTGACCGAGGATGGCTCGGTCTACCCCCTCGGCGGCGATACGGGCCTGCGGCTGCAGCAGGTCGGCACCGAGAACGACACCGTGCTCGTGGCGACGGGCGACTCGTTGCTGCGCGTCGCGCTGGGCGACGGCGCCGTCGAGAAGCTCGACGCGGGGGTCGCGACGCCGATCGTCGACCCGCTGCAGGTCTCGGCACCCGTCTACCTCGAGGGCTGTGCGCACGGAGCATGGGGTGGTGCCGCGAAGTATCTCGTCTCCTGTGACGGCGCCAAGACGGCGGTGCAGGACATCCCCGGCGCGGGCGCCGGCGGCGAGATCGCCTTCCGGGTCAACCGCACGGTGATCGCGCTCAACGACGTATACAACGGCAACGCCTGGCTCATGGACGAAAACATGCGCCTGGTCGACAACTGGGACGACATCATCCCGCCGGAGGAGCAGGAATCCGAGGAGGTGGGCGACGAGAAGTCGGCCATCCAGTCGTTCGAGGACACCCTCGCCGACCGCTCCGACGTCAACCGGCCGCCCACCGCGATCGACGACGAGTACGGCATCCGGCCCGGCCGCACGACCATCCTGCCCCTGCTCGACAACGACACCGACCCCGACGGCGACGTTCTGGTCATCTCGGCCTACGACCCCGTGGCCGAGTCGACCGGGCGCCTCGACTCCATCGACGGCGGTCGCGCGCTGCAGTTCACCCCGGCCGTCGACTTCATCGGAACGATCGCCTTCACCTACACCGTCGACGACGGCCGAGGCGGCGTCGCGCAGGCGCGGGTCAACGCCCGCGTCGTGCCCGACACGAGCAACGAGCCGCCCGTCGCGATCCGCGAGGCGGGCGTGAGCGTCGAGGCCTTCCAGACGGTGAGCTACAACGTGCTCACCGACTGGCGCGACCCCGACGGCGACGACCTGTACCTCGTTGGCGCGGCCCCCAAGTCGGGTGACCTTGTGCGGTTCACCCCCGACGGGTTCATCACCTTCACGCACGCCACCTCCGAGCTCGGCGAGAAGGAGGTGCAGTTCCAGGTGAGCGACGGCCGCGGCGCGCCGAGCCAGGGCACGCTCACCGTCAAGGTCGAGCCGACCGGCACCCTCAACCCCATCGGAACCCCCGACTCCGCGATCGCGTTCGTGAACGAGACCGTGGTCGTCTCGCCGCTCGACAACGACCTCTCGCCGTCGGGCGCGCAGCTCGCGTTGGTCGCCATCGAAGAGCCGGGCGGTGGCGCCGTGGCATCGTCGAACGCCGACGCCCAGACCATCACCTTCTCGGCGGCGAACCCCGGCGTGTACTACGTGAAGTACACCCTGCAGGCCGGCGCGAACAACAGCGTCGGAATCGTGCGCGTCGACGTGCGCGAGAAGCCGGCGGACGCGAACGTTCCCCCAGTGGCGGTGAAGGATACGGCGTACCTGCGCGGCGACGAACCGGTGACGGTGTCCGTTCTCGCCAACGACGTGAGCCCCAGCGGGCGGGTGCTCGCGGTTCAGTCGGTGGATGTCGCGCCCGAACTCACGGCGAAGGGGCTCGTCGTCGAACTGCTCGAGAGCACGCTCATCCGCGTGACCTCCCCGGCCGCGCTCACCGAACAGGTCAACTTCGCCTACACGGTGAGCGACGGCATCTCCACGGCCACGGCCGGCATCACCGTCGTGCCCGTGCCGGCGCTGACCAAGCACCAGCCGCCCGTCGCCGCGAACGACACCGCCAGGGTACGCGTCGGTGACATCACGACCCTCGATGTGCTCGACAACGACTTCCACCCCGACGACTCCACGATGACGCTCGACGAGAATCTCGTCACGCCGCCCGTCGACGGACTCGCCTTCGTGGCCAAGGGCACGCTGCGCTTCCAGGCGCCGATGACCCCGGGAGAGTACCGCGTCGACTACCGCGTGCTCGACCCGTTCAACGAGAGCGCCACGGCGACCGCCGTGTTCACCGTCACGGGCCTCGACCTCGACGGCAACCAGGACCCGGTGCCGGCACCGCTCGTCGGCCGTGTGCTCGCGGGCGGCTCGATCCGCGTCGACGTTCCGCTCAACGGCATCGACCCCGACGGCGATTCGACCCAGCTGCTGAACTTCCCCACCAACCCGGCTTTCGGTGCGGTCGTCGAGACCGGTACCGACTACTTCGTCTACGAGTCATCCGAAGCGGCGGCCGGAACGGACGTGTTCAGCTACGAGGTCTACGACGCGTTCGGCGCTACCGGAACCGCGGAGATCAAGATCGCGGTCATCCCGCCGCCCGTGGAGTTCCAGCAGCCGAACGCGGTTCCCGACGCGGTCTCGGTGCGCCCCGAGCGCATCGCGCAGGTCGACCTGCTGGCGAACGACTCCGACCCGCAGAGCTCGCCGATCAAGGTGTCGGAGGCGCTCGTCGACGTGCCGGAGGGCATCGAAGCCGAAGTCGTGGGCAACCGCTACCTCGTGCTCACCGCGCCCGACACCGAGCAGTCGTTCTCGCTGCGCTACGAACTGACGAACGCGCTCGGCGGCAAGACGATGAGCTACGTGCTCGTGCAGGTGACGCCCGACGCGCCCATCCTGCCACCCACCGCCGAAGACATCCCGATCCTGCAGAAGGAGATCGCCGGCAAGAAGACCTACACCGTCGACGTGTTCGACGGCAACGCCTTCAACCCCTCCGGGCCGACCACCGACCTCGTCGTAACGGTCGAGGGACCGAACGCGAGCTCGGCCACGATGCTCGAGACCGCCGGGAAAATCGAGGTGACGCCGGGCGAGAACCGCCAGGCGATCGCCTACCGGGTGACGAACGAAGACGACCAGCTGAGCGCGATGGCGTTCATCCTCGTGCCCGCGGCGGTCGAGGAGGGGTTCGACGACCCGCCCCGCATCGACCCGAACCTGCCCGTCCAGTACGTCAGTATGAACGAGACCAAGTCGTGGAACCTCTCCGATATTCTCGACGTCCCGTCGGGGCGCGACGCGTGGATCCCCGACAAGGCGAGCGTCAGCGCCATCCAGAGCGACGGCACGTCGAATTACGTCGACAAAGACACGATCACGTTCACCCCGCCGCTCGACTACCGAGGTCCCGCGGCCGTCAGTTTCACAGCATTCGACGGCGCCTCGAAGAACGACCCGGCCGGTGTCTCGGCACCGCTGCGTCTGAACATCGTGGTGGGCGACCCGGAGTTTCGCGACGAGCCGCCGGTGTTCACCACGCCCAACGCCCAGGTCGAGGTCGGCGAGACGACGACGGTCGACCTGCGCGCGTCGACGAGCCACAACAACCCGCAGATCCTGCAGGAGGTCACCTATTCCGACCTCTCGGTGAACACCGACGCGATCAAGGCCAGCCTGAGCGGTTCGCAGCTCACCTTCACCGCGCCGCGGAATGCCGTGAAGGGCCAGACCTACAGCTACGGCGTGACGCTGCGGTGGGACAAGTTCAGCGTTCCCGGCAAGATCAACGTCACGGTCGTCGGCTCGTCGCGCCCGCTCGCGGTGGCGGTCACCGACAACCTCGAGATGCGTCGCGGCGCGGGCAACGGCTCGATCACGCTGCAGCCGCTCGTCAACGACTCGAACCCGTACCAGACGACGGGCGAGAAGCTGCGCGTCGTCAGTGCCGTCGTGCAGAACACGGGCCAGCCCGCGACGATCAGGCAGACGACCGACTCGATCACGATCACCCCGTCGCCGACGCTCAAGAGCGGTGTGATCGACGTCGTGTACGCGATCCAGGATGCGACCGAAGACCCCTCGAGACAGGTCAACGGCACGGTTCGGCTCGTCGTGAGCGACGTGCCCGACCAGGTCGCGAAACCGACACGGGCGAGCGATATCGGCGGCGATCAGACGGCGACCTTCCGCTTCATCGCGCCCGCGGCCAACGGAAAGGACATCACCTCCTACGAGGTCGTCACCAACCCGAGCGTCGCCGTGCCGACCACCTGCACGGCCGGCGCCGACTGCACGATCACCGGTCTCACCAACGGCACGCCGTACACGCTCATGGCGCGCGCCATCAACCAGCACGGCGCCGGCGCGTGGTCGGTCGCGAGCGACCAGACCACTCCGTATGGCACCCCGGGTACCCCGGTTCCCACCCTCCAGAAGCAGGACAAGTGGGCGACGGCGAGCATCACCTGGACCTGGCCCAACGTCAACTCCGGCGGTGGCTCGACCACCTACGCGTGGACGGCGAGCAACGGCGCGACCGGCAGCGGCAACTCTGCCACCATCACGAGCGTGCCGGCCGGAACGAACTACACGGTTACCGTCACCGCGACGAACAGCGGGCGCAAGTCGAGCGCGCCGGGAACATCGGCGCCGGTCACGGTGCGCGACCAGCCCAGGGCCGCAGCGTTCAGCGTCAACGGAACGCCCTCCGGCCGGTACAGCCCCGGAACCGTCACTTGGAGCTGGGGCGCAGCGACGGGCGAGGCAGCCGAAGGGATCACCTACTACTGGTCGCTCAACGGCGGCGGCTACACCCAGACCTCGTCGACGGGTGCCACCTCGTCGAACCTCGGTGCCGGAAGCCACTCGATCACCGTCATCGCCCGCAACAAGGGCGGCGACACTGCGGCCACGTCGAACACCGTCACTTTCGAGCGGGAACCCCCGCCCCCGCAGAAGGAATGGACGTTGACAGCGAACGTCAACACCTGCCCCGAGGACGCGTCGTTCCGCGGCCGCTGGGCGCCGGGCAGCTGCGAATCGCCGGGCTACGTGCAGAACGGTACGAACGTGGTCGTCGACTGTCGGCTGCCTCGATCGGGTGTCGGCTCCTACGACTCCTGGTACCGCATCGTGCGCGGATCGGGCCACACGCTCTACGACAGCGGCAATTGGTACCTCGCCGACGACACCATGAGCGGCAGCACGGCCGGTATGCCCAATTGCTAGCCGCCAGCCACCGCGACTTTCCCACCAACCAGAAAGGCATCCCGTGCCAGTAACCCAGGAGCAGGCGACATGGTTCGCCGACGCCTTCCAGAAGCTCGTCGCCAACGTCGACAAGGCGATCGTGGGCAAGGACCACGTCATCCGCCTCGTGCTCACGGCTCTCGTCTCCGACGGCCATGTGCTGCTCGAGGACTTCCCGGGCACCGGTAAGACGGTGCTCGCCAAGGCGCTCGCGAACACGCTCGACGGCACGACGTCGCGCATCCAGTTCACCCCCGACCTGCTGCCCTCCGACGTCACCGGCGTGCAGATCTACGATCAGGGCAAGGGCCGCTTCGAGTTCCACAAGGGACCGATCTTCGCCTCCATCGTTCTCGCCGACGAGATCAACCGCGCCAGCCCGAAGACCCAGAGCGCCCTGCTCGAGGTCATGGAGGAGGGTGTCGTCACGATCGACGGCGAAGGCCACGCGGTCGGCGCGCCATTCCTCGTGATCGCGACCCAGAACCCCGTAGAGCAGGCGGGAACCTACAAGCTCCCCGAGGCCCAGCTCGACCGCTTCCTGATCAAAACCACCCTCGGCTACCCCGACAGCAAGGTCGCCGTCGCACTGCTGATGGACTCGTCGACGCGCGCCCGCGCCTCGCTCGTCTCGCCGATCATCAAGCCAGAGTCGATCGTGGCCATGTCGGCCCTCGCCGCCGACGTCTTCGTCGACGGGTCGGTGATGACCTACCTGAACGAGATCATCGAGGCAACCCGCAAGAACCGCGACGTGATTCTCGGCGTGAGCATGCGCGGCGCCATGGCGCTCGCCCGTGCGATCAAGACCTGGGCTCTGACCCAGGGCCGCACCTACGCCACACCCGACGACGTGCGTGACCTCGCCGTCGCGGTTCTCGCACACCGGATCATCCTCGACCCTGAAAGCGAGTTCGCGGGAGTCAAGGCAGAAGACATCATCAGCCGCATCCTCGTCGACATTGAACCGCCCGCCTACCGGGCCGCGTAAGCCCCGATGACGACGACGGAACAGCAGGCGACCGCGCCGGAGGTGCCGGTCTCGCCGGAGACCCCCGCACAGCCGGCGACCCCCGGCCGTCGGTCGCGCGCACGCGCGGCGGGTGCGAAGCGGCTGCGCGGCGGCGCGAAACTCGGCCTCGCCGGCGGACGCGGCGCCGTGGAGATCGCGCGCGCCCTGCTGTTCTCGCTCTGGCGTCGCGTGGTACCCGTCGCCCGCAAGATCTGGAGCGTCATCGGGCCCGTGCTGATGGTCATCACGCCCGTCGGCTGGCTCGTTCTGCTGTTCTCGCTCATCTCGATTCTGCTCAGCGCCATCTTCGGCTGGCAGGAGTTCACCTACCTCGGCACGGTGCTGCTCGCCTCGGTGTTGCTCAGCACGGTATTCCTCTTCGGTCGCGCCTCCTACGGCGTACTCGTCGAGCTGAACCCGCGCCGCGTCGTCGTGGGCGACCGCGCGATGGGCCGCATGGTCGTCACCAACGTCGGAGCCCGTGCGCTGACCCCGACCCGCATGGAACTGCCCGTCGGCAAGGGCGTCGCCGAATTCCAGCTGCCGGCGATGAAGCCCAAAGACGAGCACGAAGAGCTCTTCGCGGTTCCGACGAACAAGCGCGCGGTCATCGTGGCCGGTCCCGCGGAGTCGGTGCGTGGAGACCAGTTGGGACTGTTGCGTCGTGCCTTGAAATGGGCGGATGCGGTGGATCTCTTCGTGCACCCCCGTACTGTCCGTCTGCTGCCCACGGCCGCCGGTCTCGTGCGCGACCTCGAGGGCCAGGTCTCGAAGACGATCACGAATAACGACATCGCGTTCCACGCGCTGCGCCCCTACGTTCCCGGTGACGACCGCCGTTACGTGCACTGGCGCACGTCGGCGCGCATCGGCCAGCTCATGGTGCGCCAGTTCAACGAGACCCGCCGTTCGCAGCTCACCATGATCCACACTTCGCGCAGCGACCTCTACGCCTCCGAGGAGGAATTCGAGTTGGCCCTGAGCGTCACCGCGTCGATCGCCGCCCAGGTGATCCGCGACGGCGTGCAGATGAACGTCGTGAGTGAGATGGGCGTCTGGCGCACCCAGTCGGTCACCTCGATGCTCGACTCCTCGTGCCGGGTCGACCCGGTCGGCAGGGTCTACCCGAGCGTGCGCGATTTCGCACGCGAGCTCACCAAGCGTCTGCCGTCGCCCAGCGTCGTGATGATGATCGGAGGGTCGCGCATGACCACCCAGGACTACCGCAGCGTGGAACGGCTCTTCGGCCAGGACACCAGCCAGGTGGCCTTCCAGGTCGAGCTCGGCGCCCAGCCCAAGATCTCTTCGGTCGCGGGACTCACCGTGATCACCATCGGTGACCTGAACGACCTGTCCCGACTCGTGCGAGGGATCAGCGGATGAGCGACCAGACCACCGAGGCCACCAAGCTCCCCAAGGCGCCCGGCGAAGCCCGACGCCCCATCAGCGCGCGCACCTGGACCGACATCGCGGTGCTGCTCATTCTCGTGCTGCTCGGCGTCATCGGCTTCGAGCCGTCGTTTGGCGGCTACGGCTTCCTGGTCGCGGGTCTCGGTGGCCTCGCGCTGGGCGCGGCCACCGGCATCCTCGCCAGCGTCTTCCGGCTGAACATCCTGCTCACGGTGCTCGCCGCCGTTGTCGGGTACTTCGTCTTCGGTTCCGCCCTCGCGGTGCAGAGCCAGGCGCTCTTCGGTTTCCTTCCCAGCCTGCAGTCGCTCGCGAGCCTCGCGATCGGCTCGGTGTACGGCTGGGCCGACATCGTCACCCTGCGCACACCGATCGGGGCGCCCGTCTACATCGCGGTCGTTCCGTTCTTCGCGGCCTGGATCGTCGCGCTCGTCTCGACCAGCCTCGCCACCCGGTGGATCGCGTCGAAGCCGCGTACCGCGTGGCGTTTCGGTATCGCCCTGATCGGACCGGTCGCGCTGTATGTCGCGGGCATCCTGATCGGTACGGATGAACCGTACGAGGCCGGCCTCCGCGGCGTGGTCTTCGCGACCCTCGCCCTCGTCTGGCTCGGCTGGCGACGTCCCAACGCGGCGACCGTCGCGCCGGGCGCCGGAAACCGCCTGCGCAACCGCAAGCTCGCCGGCACCGCGGTCATCGTCGCGGGCGCCGTGGTGCTCGGCGGTGGGGCCGGGTTCTGGCTAGCGCCCGCCAATGACGAGCGCTTCGTGCTGCGCGAGGAGATCGAACCGCCGTTCGATCCGCTGCAGTACCCGAGCCCGCTCAGCGGGTTCCGGCACTACACGAAGCAGGTCACCGACGAGCAGCTCTTCACGGTGAGCGGCCTGAAGGCGGGCGACGTCATTCGGCTCGCCACGCTCGACTCCTTCACCGGCAAGCTCTGGACCGTCACCGGTCCCGAGACGGCGACCGACGGCTCGGGCAGCTTCGCGCTCGTCGGGCGCGAGATCCCGGCGCAGACCTTCGTCACCCCCGAGGTACGCAACGAGGTCACCGTCACGATCGGCGCCTACGACGACGTCTGGCTGCCCAGCGTCGGCTACCTCACCGACCTGCAATTCACCGGGGGCGACGCCGAGACCGAGGGCGACAACCTGCGCTACAACACCGCGACGGGCACGGCCGTGCTCACCTCGGGGCTGAGCGAGGGCGACTCCTATCAGCTGAATGCGATCGAACAGCGTGTGCTGACGCCCGCCGACCTCGAGAACGCCACTACGGCATCCATCGCTCTTCCCCCGGTCACGGGCATCCCCGACCTCGCCACGTCAAAGGCGCAGGAGTTCGCCGGAGCCGCGACCACCCCGGCCGCCCAGCTGCAGGCCATGCAGCTCGCGCTCACCGAGCAGGGCTTCCTCAGCCACGGTCGGGCATCAGACTCCGTGCCCTCGCGCGCCGGGCACGGCGCCGACCGGGTCACGGAACTGTTCGAGCGCCTGCAGATGATCGGCGATCAGGAGCAATACGCGTCGGCGTTCGCGCTGATGGCGCGCAGCTTCGGCTACCCGTCGCGCGTGGTGATGGGCTTCGCGCCCGAGCTCACGGGCGACGAGGCCGAGGTCACCGTCACCGGTGACGACGTCACCGCATGGGTCGAGGTCGCATTCGCGGACGTCGGCTGGGTCGCCTACAACCCGACCCCCGACGAGACCGACATCCCACAGGCGCAGGTGCCCAAACCGCAGAGCGAGCCGCAGCCGCAGGTGCGCCAGCCGCCGCGCTCCGAGAGCGAAGAGGACGATCTGCTGACGCCGGTCGAGCTCGAGGAGAGCGACGAAGACGACAACGGCGACCCGTTCGTGCTGCCGGCGTGGGCGTGGGCGATCGGCCTGAGCCTGCTCATCCCCGCCATCCTGATCTTCGTGCCGCTGCTCATCATCGGCGCTGTGAAGGCCCGTCGCGCCCGCAAACGCCGCGAGGCCGCTCGCGGCCCCGACCGGGTCGCCGGCGCGTGGCAGGAGCTGCTCGACCAGTACGCCGAGCTCGGATACGACGTGCCCAAGCGCTCGACGCGGCTCATGGTCGCCGAGAGGCTCGAGGCGCAGCTCGCCGAGCACCCGGTGCGGCTGCGATCACTCGCCGTCGCCGCCGACGCGGCCGTGTTCGACGGGCAAGAGGTCGACGAAGAGCGCAGCGAGAAAGTCTGGAACGAGGCGATCGCTGCGATCGCCGTCGCGCGCGGCGCCGTAACAAGGGCCCGCCGCATCCTGAGCCGGTACCGCATCCGCAGCGAACGTAAGAAAAAATAGGGGCGAGACCGTGAAAATCAAACTGACCCTCCAGCGTGCGGGAGGACCGAGCGCGGACATCGTCGTGACGACAGATGCCTCGGCTACCGTCGCCGACGTCGCGGCCGCCATCGCGAAGGTTGACCCTTTCGTCGCGAAACTGGGCAGCGCCCCGGCGGGGCAGCTGACGATCCAGGTGGTCGACCCGAATGGCGTCGGGCATACCCTGCTCGAGCCCGACCTGGCACTCGGCGAGGCCGCCCTGGGCTCGGGGTCGACCATCGCGATCACGCCCTCCGATACGGCCGTCGTCCCAGTCGTCTCCGAGATCGTCGCGGTACTGCGGGTGATCGAAGGGCCCGATACGGGGCAGCATTTCGATCTCCCCACCGGCACCCGCTATCTCGGTCGCGACGCCGCTGTCTCCGACGTGACGCTCACTGACCCTCTGGTCTCGAAGCGCCACGCGCGGCTCGACGTCTTCGCGCAGAGCGTGCGCGTCGTCGATCTGAACTCGGCGAACGGCCTCGAGGTCGACGGCGGACCGGTCACCCGCGTCGACCTGGCAAACGGTGCTACCGTGCGCGTCGGCGACAGCGTGCTGCAGGCGGACATCGCCGCGCCCACCGAGGTGCTGGTGCAGGTCGTCAGCGGACCGGTGGCGTTCAACCGTTCGCCCCGTGTCGAGACCCGCTATCCCGGCACCGAGTATCCCGCTCCGAAGATGCCGACGGAGAAAGACGTCCAGCCCTTCCCGTGGGTGGTGATGATCGCGCCGGTTCTGCTCGGAGGCGTGTTCTTCTTCACCGGGCGACCGCTCGACTCCCTCATTTTCCTCGCGGCTTCGCCGTTCATCATGCTCGGCACCTATCTGAGTACGCGCGCCACCCATAAAAAGAAGGAAAAGCTCGAGATCAAGCGTTTCGAGGAACGCGCGACCATGCTCGAAGACCGCCTCGAAACCGAAATAGGCATCGAACGATCGGTGCGCCTCCGTGAGGCGCCATCGACGGTGGAGGTATTGGACGAGGCCATGCGGCTCGGCCCGTTGCTCTGGACTCGCCGGCCCGAGCATTGGCAGTTCCTGTCGCTCAACCTCGGGATCGGAACCATGCGTTCGCGCAACGTGGTGTCGATGAGCAATGAGGATGCTGCGCTGCCGCAGTTCCTCGAGAGGGTCATCAAGACACAAGACCGATTCCGTGACATCACCGACGTCCCCGTAACGGAGAACCTGTTCTTCTCCGGCGCGCTCGGCATCTCCGGCGTGCATTCCGCCGCCGCCGACATGACCAGGGGCATCATCGTGCAGGCCACCGGGCTGCACTCGCCCGCCGAGCTCGTCGTCGCGGCGATCGTCAGCAACACGTGGACCGCAGAGGTCGAGTGGTTGAAGTGGCTGCCGCACACCGGATCGCCCCACAGCCCGGTACCGGTCGGTCATCTCGCCAACAGCCAGGCCACCGGGGACGCGTTGCTCTCGGCGATCGAAGAACTCATCGCGAGTCGCACCAAGGCCGTGCTAGCCGAACGTGGTGCGTCGATGCTCGAAAAGTCGTCGCTCATCGCGGGTGCCACCGTCGGCGACGGCGCCGAGACCGCTGCTGCCCCGTCGTCCGCGACGCCGGCGGTGCTACTGCTCATTTCGAACGACGCCCCGGTCGACCGGGCGCGGCTCGTGCAGGTCGCCGAGCGCGGCGCCGACGCCGGCGTCTACCCCGTCTGGGTCTCGCCGACCGTCGCCGAGCTTCCCGCCGTGGCCAGAACCTTCGTCGACGCCGCGGAGGACGGCGAAACGGCCGAGGTCGGCCTCGTGCGTCTGGGCGACGACATCACGGCCGTGCGCACCCAACCCGTCACCCGGCAGCAGGCGCTGGCATTCGCGCGCAGACTCGCTCCGGTGGTCGACGCGGGCGCTCTCCAGCGCGACGCGAGCGACCTTCCCCGCACCGTGTCGATGCTTTCGCTCCTGGGAAGCGACCTCGCCAGCTCGCCCGCCGTCGCCGTCGACCGGTGGCGGCAGAACGACTCGATCCACGATCGTTCCGGCGGAGCTCCGGTCAAGCGCCGCGCCGGCCGCCTCCGCGCGCTCGTCGGTCAGTCCGGCGTCGACGCGATGCACCTGGACCTGCGAACCCAGGGTCCGCACGCACTCGTCGGCGGCACGACCGGTTCGGGCAAGAGCGAGTTTCTCCAGGCTTGGGTGCTCGGCATGGCCGCCGAATACAGCCCCGACCGCGTCACCTTCCTCTTCGTCGACTACAAGGGCGGGTCGGCCTTCGCCGACTGCGTCAATCTGCCGCACTGCGTCGGCCTAGTCACCGACCTGAGCCCGCATCTCGTGCGCCGCGCGCTCACCAGCTTGCGGGCCGAACTGCACTACCGGGAGCACCTCTTCAATCGCAAGAAGGCGAAAGACCTACTCGACCTCGAGAAGAGAGGCGACCCCGAGAGCCCGCCCGCACTCGTACTCGTTATCGACGAATTCGCGGCCCTCGCGGGGGAGGTGCCCGAGTTCGTCGACGGAGTCGTCGACATCGCCCAGCGAGGGCGTTCCCTCGGTATCCACCTCATCATGGCGACGCAGCGCCCCGCCGGCGTCATCCGCGACAACCTGCGGGCCAACACGAACCTGCGCATCGCCCTACGCATGGCCGACGAGTCGGACAGCCAGGACGTGGTCGGTGACAAGATCGCCGGAACGTTCGATCCGTCCATCCCCGGTCGTGCCATCGCCAAGACCGGCCCGGGCCGGTTGACGAGCTTCCAGTCGGCGTACGCCGGCGGCTGGACGAGCGACACCCCGCCCGCGCCCTCGGTACAGGTGGCCGAACTGCGCTTCGGTGCGGAGCAGCCGTGGGACGCCCCCGGCGAAAAGGTAGAGGTGCCCGGCGCCGGCGAGGTCGGCCCGACCGACCAGACCCGGCTCGTGAGCAACCTCATCGCGGCGTCTGCCGCGCTGTCGCTCCCTGCCCCGCGTCGGCCGTGGCTCGACGAGCTCGCCAAGGCTTTCGACCTCACCCGGCTACGTCAGCGCACCGACACCGACATCGTGATGGGTGTCAGCGACGTTCCGAACAGCCAGCGCCAGGACGAGGTCTACTTCCGTCCCGACACCGACGGCAACATCGGTATCTACGGCGCAGGCGGCACGGGAAAGACCACAACCCTGCGCACCCTCGCGGCCGCGGCCGGTATCACCCCGCGCGGCGGCCCGGTCGACGTCTACGGTCTCGACTTCGGCACGGGAGGCCTGCGCATGCTCGAAGTGCTGCCTCACGTGGGCTCGGTCGTCTCGGGTGACGATCCGGAACGCGTCATCCGCCTGTTCCGCAAGCTGCGCGGAATCATCGAAGACCGAACCGCGCGCTACACCGCGGTCAACGCCGGCACCATCGTCGAATATCGGCGGATCGCCGGCGCTCCCGACGAGAAGCGCATCCTGCTGCTTCTCGATAATTTTCCCGGCTTCCGCTCCGACTTCGAGGTCGGTGCGAGCCGCGCTCCTTGGTACGCGGTCTTCCAGCAGATCCTGGCCGAGGGCCGCGCCCTCGGAATCCATGTGGCGCTGACGGCCGACCGTCCGGGAAGCGTACCGTCGGCGATCAGCTCGACCATCCAGCGACGGGTGGTTCACCGCCTCGCCGACGACGGCGGCTACGCCATGCTCGACGTGCCGAACGACGTGCTGAGCGCAGCCTCCCCTCCCGGCCGTGCCATCGTCGACGGGCTCGAAACGCAGGTCGCGATCGTCGGCGGCAACCCGAACGTGGCCGAGCAGTCGAAGGCGCTCGGCTCCCTCGCCGAGGCAATGCAGCGCAACGGGCGGCGACCGACGGCGCCCATCGGTTCTCTCCCGCTGGAGATCCCCGCCTCGGTGCTTCCCGTGACCGTCGGCGACCGGCCCGTACTCGGACTCTCCGACGACACGCTCGAACCCCTCGAGTTCGAACCGACGGGCGCATTCGTGCTCGCCGGGCCTCCCGCGAGCGGCCGCAGCAACGCGCTCGAGTGGCTGGTCAGATCGGTGCGAACCTCGCGCCCCGACGTGACTGCTTACTACATAGGCAATGCGCGCTCGGCCGTCGGAACCGGACCCGATTGGGAAGCGACAGCCCGCACCGTCGAGGACGCCACGGGGCTAGCGAAGGAACTGCGTGCCGTCGTCGAAGACAGTTCGACGCCCGGCAAGGTGCTCATCGTGATCGAACAGATCGGTGACTTCCTGAGTTCCGCCGCCGACTCGTCACTGGTGGAGCTGATCAAGGCGGTCAAGCGCAGCGACCATTTCCTCATCGCAGAGTCAGAGACGAGCCAGTGGGGCTCGTCATGGCCCCTGCTGGCGGAGGTCAAGGGTGCGCGCACCGGCTTCTTGCTGCAGCCCGACGGCATCGAGGGGGAGTCCATCCTCAAGACCGCACTCCCGCGGGTCTCGCGGGGCGAGTTCCCTCCGGGACGCGGCTACTTCATCGCCCGTGGCAAGGCCACGCGCGTGCAACTTCCGCTGGTCGAGGGCACCCCTTGACCACGGTAGGCACCCCCATGGGGAGCGCTGCCCATCGACGGCAGTCGCGACCGATGGTTACCGTATAACCACTAGCCCCGCTCCGGCGGGAACCGACAAGAAGGAGCAACACAATGGCTAACCTCAACGTTACCTACGAAGACCTGCGCGAAGCCGCCCAGCGCCTCACCGCCGGCAAAGACGACCTGATCAACAAGCTCACCGAGCTCAGCAACCTGGTCGAGACCCTCACGTCCAACGGCTTCCAGGCCGAGCAGTCCTCAGCCGCGTACCGCGACTCGTTCGAGCAGTTCCGCTCGGGTACGACGACCGCCGTCAACGGCCTCGAGGGCCTCAGCAGCTTCCTCGTCTCCGCCGCCGACGCTCTGCAGCAGACCGACGAGGGCCTCGCCTCCGCGATCAAGGGCTAGTGATCAATCCGGTCCCCGGCACCAGCTGGGGACCGGATCTCACCGCTCGCTCCTCCCACCACGAAAGGAACCTCATGGCTGACCTCAGAGTCGACATCGATCAGCTCGATCTTCTGCGCACCCGTCTCGACAAGGCCCTCGACGTCATCAACGAGGAATCCGACATGAGCAGGGACCTCGGTTCGCTCGTGGGAGACGCCCGCCTCTCCGGCGCCATCCGGGACTTCTCTTCTTCGTGGAACAAGCACCGCTACGACATTCGCGACAATCTCGAATGGCTCAAAGACTCCATCGGCAAGATCGGTGAATCCTTCGAGAACATGGACACGGAACTCGCCACCGCGCTCATAGCGCCCCCCACAGCTCCCGGCCCCGCGGGAACCTCACCGAATGGACCGGTCGCAGTATGATCCCCACACCGCTCGACGGCGACCCCGACTCGATCGCGGACCACGCCCGTACCTACAAGAACACGGCGCTCCGGCTCAAGAGCGCGGCAGACGACCTGCGTGATCTGACCGACGACTCGACCTTCATCTCGCTCGCGGTCGACGAAGTGCGGCTCAAGGCCCTCGACGCCCGCACCGCGACGGAGTCCATCCACGTGCGGTACGACGGTGCGGCAGACGCGATGTCGCAGTACGCGACCGACCTCCGCGCCGCGCAGGATCGTGCCGACCGGGCAATCGCCAACTACATGGGCGCCGACGGCGAGCAGAGCGCCGCGCAGCGGCTCGCGGACGACCTCGAAGACACCGTCAAGACCGACAACGGGCAGACCCCGAACCTGGTCGACGACTTCCTCTCCGCGAAGCGCGCTCTCGAGCGCTTCGCCGCCAGCACCGCCGCCGCGATGAGTGAGTACAACGCGGCCGTGAACGACAAGATGGACGCAGTGAACCGCGCCATCGCCGGACTCAAGGACGCGGCCGACAGCAGCAACCTCAACGATGGATTCTTCGACGCCATCGCCGGCGCCTTCCAGGGCGCCTACGAGTGGGCTCAGGAGAACCTGACTCCGCTGCTCGAGGTGCTGCACGATGTGCTCGAAGTGATCAACAAGATCGTGTCGGTGCTCGCGTTCATCGTCACGATCGCCGCCATCTTCATCCCGGTGCTCGCACCGCTGGCCTTGGGCCTCCAGATCGCCTCACTCGCGCTATCGGCGCTTATTCTCACCTGTTCGCTCGCCCTCGTGTTCCTGGGTAAGGGCTCGCTCGGAGACGTCATCGGGGAGACCATCGGCCTCGTCGCGTCCGCCGTCCTGTTCGGTGCCGGTCCCGGCATCAAGGGGGCCATCGCCGTGGCCGGTCGTCCGGCCGCATCGGCCGCTCTCTCCACCGCGACACGCGAGGCAATCGAACTCCCCGCGACCCAGGAGGTACTGGTCGAGACCGGGCTCTACCTGGTCGAGCAGGGTGCGGGTGGAGCGTCGGAAGAGATCGGGTCAGCCGTTGGGGACCCGCTCGACGTCGACGTGTTCCCGAGCGCGGCCGGGCCGAGCTGGAATGCTCCGCCGACGATCCAGATCCCCCCGGTCAACACGAACTACGACTACTCGATGGCCGAGATCGTCGAGGGCCCGGTCGTCCAGTCAGTGTCGGCCTCGGCCGCACAGCCGGTCAGCGCCGGGGCGTCGGCCGCATGACCGCTCCAGGAACGCTTCTCCTCACCTTCGAGTTCGAGGTCCCTGCGGGATGGCACAAGCTCCCCGTGGATGCCACGTCGACCGCCGCGGCAGTAGCGGAGATCGCCGAACGGCTCACCGATCCCGGCGAGACGCGGGACCAGCTCGCGCGAGCCCTCGCCGCGGTGTCGGCGCAGGCGCAGGCGGCGCGCAGGCACGGGCGTCCGCACTGGGCCTATGTCCCCGATCCGGCGACGGGCCGGGTCGAGGCGCTACTCTCCGTAGGCGATATCCCCGGAGACGCGGGCTCCTACGGCCGCTATCTTGAGCTCGCACGGGTCGACCTCGATACGCCGGAGTCGCCTGTCGCGGGCAACCCGGCCGAACTCATCAACCGCACAACCACCGAGTCGCGTCTCGCACTCGGCAAGGTCGTTTCCATTCACGACTTCGTCATCCAACCGACGGCGGGCGGCATCGGCGATCCCGCTGTCGAACGGGCTATTGTCGCTCTCTTCCCAGACCGGGCCGCCCGCGCCGTCGAATGCTCGATAGTCACCCAGAACATGGCCCAGTTCGAAAACGTCACCCAGTATCTGGTCGACATCGTGTCGACGTTCCGCGAGACCCGAGTGAAGGCATCATGACCGGCAATGCACCCCGCTTCGCGCTCCCGGGCACCTGGGGGCGGATCAACCTCGCATCCCCCGCGACCACGCAGACATCGATCCGTAAGGTCGTCGAGCACGCGATCGGACGCGACGACCGCCTCGCGACGGTACGCGCCGAGATGCGGTCTCGGTTCCTTGAGGCGGCTACGGTCGCCCGCGAGCACGACGCCACGGATTTCCACATCGCCTTGGAGCTCGCGCCTGGCATCCCGATGCCCGCGTGGGTGTCTGTCTTCGTTCCCGACATCGATGCGACCGACTTCCAGGCGCTCGGACTCACTGACCTGAAAGAGGCGCTGAACTTCGGCCTTGCGACGGCGCAGAGCGATGTCGCCACCTCACAGACGACGGTGCCGCAGACCCGGGTGCACGCCGTGCGCCAAGCCTTCCGGACCGTGCAGGCGGCGACGGAAGAGGCGCCGGAACTCGAACTCCTCCGCGCCGACTACTGGCTCGCCGCACCCAACCCCAACCGGCTCGCACTGCTGAGCTTCACGACCGGGTACGTGCAGTTCGAGAGCGAAATGCTCGAGCTGTTCGATGCCGTGATCAGCACGGTCCGCTGGCCCGCACCGGCGCCCGTGCCGGCCTGATCGCGCTGCGACCGCCCACGATGCGGCACTATTGACGTATGAGCAGAAGTCGGGGCGTTCCGCCCACTAGCGCAACCGTCCGCCTCGTAGCCCGCTTCGCCCTCGTCTGGTCCGTCGTCGGACTCGTCGTGCAGGCGATCTTCGCCATAGTTATCGCGCCCGCGCTCGGCGAGACGCTCGACTTCGCCATCCCGGGCCGCGGGCCGACGCTCGCGATCACGGTCGACACCGGTGTGGTCGCGGTACTCGGCATCGTCGTGACACTCCTCGCGGTCGCGGTGGCCGTCGCTGCGGCGATGCTCGCGTCGCGTGGTTCGCGTGGTGCCTATGTGGCTGCCGTGCTCGTCTGCATTGTGGTGCCGGGTTTCGTCGCACTCGTGACGGTCAACGGTCTCGTCTCCCTCGCCACCGGCGGGGACACCTCGACCGGCACGGCGCTGATTGCGATCGTTGCGGGTGTGGTCGGATTCGGTCTCGGTGGAATTTCTGTCGCCCAGGCGCCGAAGTTCGCCGACGCGGCCAAGGTGTCGGCTGCGGGCCCGACCGCCCGATAGCGCGTGGGCTAGCATTGCTCGGGTGAGCCCGGACAACGACTCCTTCATCGCGATGCCGCCGCCCGGTGCGCCGGTCGAGATCGAAACGACGGATGCCACGTCCGCTGCCGCGGCCGACGAAACCGAGTTCATCTCGCTGCCACCCGGCATCGCGCTGGACTCGGGCACTTTCAAGGTGCCTGCCCGCACACCCCCGTCGCGGGAGCCCGCTCCCGACATCGTGTTCGTGCCCACCGTGATCGGGGCGACGCCGGAGCTGCCGGACCCGGACCCGGTCGCTCAGCCGAACCCGGTCGCTGAGCCGACCCCGGTCGCCGAGCCTGTCGAAGCGCCCGCTCCGCCGACAAGCCCCGTCGCGGTTGCGACCCCGGCCCCCGTCTGGCGCCTCGCCCTCCCCGACGGCGGCGCGACCATCGCGCTCGACGCGGCCGTTCTCGTCGGTCGCAACCCCGCGGCATCCGCAGCCTGGCCCCAGGCCACACCGGTTTCCGTCGACGACCTCACGAAATCCGTCTCGAAGACCCACGCGCTGCTCGAGATCGACGGGGGAGTGCTGTGGGTGCACGACCTCGATTCCACGAACGGCGTCTACGTCGTGGTCGGTGACGACGTCGTGGAGGTGGTGCCGGGAACCCGCGCCGCGGTACCCGCCGGCGCGGAACTCGAACTCGGCGAGTTCGTCACGCGCGTCACGTTCGAGTGAGCATCCGCGACCGCGCTAACCGGCCCAGCAACGTAAAGTCGACGCCGCACGAGGTGCGTCTGATGTCGTTCATTGCGCTGGGTTGGAGCGCGATAGCGACCATCGCACTCGCGTACTTCGCGTTCGTCGTCGCCCCCGCCATTGGCGACGTGATGGACCTATACATGTCGAGTAAACGCGGTGGGTTCGACGTGCGCGTGATCACCGGCGTGCTCGCCGACGTGTCGTTGTGGGTGGCGGGAGCCCTGGTCGCGCTGGCTATGGCGTCCATCGCGGTTTGGCGACGGTCACAGAAAGCCTCGTACACCCTCGCGGTCATCGTGTGCTTCGCCGTGCCCCTCTATCTCGGCGTCGTTCTGCCGAACGCATGGCTCACTCTCGTCGATCCGGCCCAAGAGAACGGGTGGCTGCTCGCCGGTGCCGGTGCGTCCGGACTCATCGGCCTCACGATTGGCGGCCTGTCGTTCACCTTCGGTCCGGCGATCATCGACGAGCTGCGTGCCGGCACCCTTTTACGGCCACGCAAGCCGAAGCACGAGGCCGGGTGAGCGGGCGGAAAGCCTGAGCGTCCCTTACCGGCGTCCGGGCGAGTCTGGTGATACTGTCGGGGGATGAATTTCGAGCGGCTCCTTCTCCTTCGTCGCCGCGACGAGGCCTAGTCCTACGGCCTTCCTCGTCGCGGAGTTCTTCGTCGGCTGATCACTCGAAAAGAAGAAGGACCGCTGAAATGACTGCACCGAATACTTCCGAGGCCGTGCGGCCTCGCACCCTGGCCGAGAAGGTCTGGGACGACCATCTGGTCGTGAAGGGCGAAGACGGATCGCCCGACCTGATCTACATCGACCTGCACCTGCTGCACGAGGTCACGAGCCCGCAGGCCTTCGACGGGCTGCGTCTCGCCGGCCGGCCGGTTCGCCGCCTCGACCTGACGATCGCGACCGAAGACCACAACACGCCGACCCTGGCGATCGACAAGCCCATCGCCGACCTCACGAGTCGCACGCAGATCCAGACGCTGCGTAACAACGCGGCCGAGTTCGGCGTTCGCTTGCACTCGCTCGGCGACATCGAGCAGGGCATCGTGCACGTCGTCGGACCGCAGCTCGGGCTGACCATGCCCGGCATCACCGTCGTCTGCGGCGACAGCCACACCTCGACCCACGGCGCGTTCGGCGCGATGGCGTTCGGCATCGGCACCAGCGAGGTCGAGCACGTGCTCGCAACGCAGACGCTGCCGCTCAAGGCGTTCAAGACCATGGCCATTACCGTCGAGGGAACCCTCCGCCCCGGCGTCACGGCGAAAGACATCATCCTCGCGGTCATCGCGCAGATCGGCACCGGCGGCGGCCAGGGCTATGTGCTCGAGTTCCGCGGCAGCGCCATCCGGTCCCTCTCGATGGAGGGCCGCATGACGATCTGCAACATGTCGATCGAGGCCGGCGCTCGCGCCGGCATGGTCGCCCCCGACCAGACCACCTACGACTATCTCGAGGGCCGCCCGCACGCGCCCGTCGGCCAGGACTGGGACGACGCGGTCGCCTACTGGGAGACCCTCGCTACCGACGACGACGCCGTGTTCGACGCCGAGGTCTTCCTCGACGCCGATACCCTCGAACCGTTCGTCACCTGGGGCACCAACCCGGGCCAGGGCGTCTCGCTGAGCGAGCCGGTTCCGAACCCAGCCGACATCGCCGACCCGAACGAGCGGTCGGCCGCCGAACGTGCCCTCGAATACATGGACATCGCGGCCGGCACCCCGATGAAAGACATCCGGGTCGACGCCGTCTTCATGGGCTCGTGCACCAACAGCCGCATCGAAGACCTGCGCGCCTTCGCCTCGATTATCAAGGGCAAGAAGAAGGCCGACGGCGTGCGCGTCATGGTCGTGCCGGGCAGCGCCCGCGTACGCATCGAGGCCGAGGCCGAGGGCATCGACCAGATCGTCAAAGAGTTCGGCGCCGAGTGGCGGTTCGCCGGCTGCTCCATGTGTCTCGGCATGAACCCCGACCAGCTGGCACCCGGGGAACGCTGCGCGTCGACCTCGAACCGCAATTTCGAGGGACGCCAAGGCAAGGGCGGGCGCACGCACCTCGTGTCGCCGCTCGTGGCCGCGGCCACGGCGATCCGCGGCACGCTGTCGTCGCCGTGGGACATCGAGGCCGCTGAGCCTGTCGAAGCGACGAGCGCGGAGGTATCGGCGTAATGGACAAGATCACCACCGTCTCGGGCATCGGCGTGCCGATCAAGCGCTCCAACATCGACACCGACCAGATCATCCCGGCGGTCTTCCTCAAGCGGGTCACGAAGACCGGCTTCGAAGACGCCCTGTTCTACGGCTGGCGCCAGGATCCCGCGTTCATCCTCAACACCCCGCCCTACGACAACGGCCGCGTCCTCGTTGCCGGGCCCGACTTCGGAACCGGCTCCAGCCGCGAGCACGCCGTCTGGGCGCTGCGCGACTTCGGCTTCCAGGCCGTGATCAGTTCGCGGTTCGGCGACATCTTCCGCGGCAATTCGGGAAAGCAGGGGCTGCTCGCGGCCCAGGTCTCCGAGCCCGACGTGGAGAAGATCTGGGCACTGCTCGAAGCGACCCCCGGAGAAGAAGTGGCGGTCGACCTCGTAGCACGGAATGTGCGCGTCGCCGACCTGACCGTGCCTTTCGAGATCGATGACTACACTAGGTGGCGGCTCCTCGAAGGCCTCGACGACATCGGTCTGACCTTGCGCGACGAAGCGCAGATAACGGAGTTCGAAGCTCGGCGCGAACGCTGGCGTCCCCTCACACTCCCCGCCAAATAAGGCAGATCCCGCAACACAAGCAGTGAAGGTGTTTGAAGAATGAATTCTCTTATACAAGATGCCCATAAGGCTGGTGAGAGGGTCGGACTGAAGTCCGACAAGATCGTGATCAACGGCGGAAAACCGCTGCGCGGCCGCATCGAAGTCCGCGGTGCGAAGAACCTCGCGACCAAGGCCATGGTCGCCGCCCTCCTCGCCGAGAGTCCCTCCGTTCTCAAGGACGTTCCCGACATCAGCGATGTCGGCGTCGTGACCGGAATGCTCGAGGCCTACGGTGTCTCGGTGACGAAGACCGCGGAGGGCGAACTCACGTTCGACCCGAGCAATGTCGAGCGCGCGCACTTCGCCAAGATCGACGCCCTCGCCGGCTCCAGCCGCATCCCGATCCTGTTCTGCGGGCCTCTGCTGCACCGTCTCGGCGAGGCGCTCATCCCCGACCTCGGCGGCTGCCGCATCGGCGACCGCCCCATCGACTTCCACATGGACGCCCTGCGCGCCTTCGGCGCCGTCGTCGACAAGAGCTACGAGGGCATCCGCCTCACCGCGCCCAACGGCCTCACCGGCGCCGAGATCGAGCTGCCCTACCCGAGCGTCGGTGCGACCGAGCAGGTGCTACTCACGGCCGTGCGCGCCAAGGGCGTCACCGAGCTCAAGAACGCCGCCATCGAGCCCGAGATCATGGACCTCATCGCGATCCTGCAGAAGATGGGCGCGATCATCAACGTCGAGCCCAACCGCGTGATCTTCATCGAGGGCGTCGAGAAGCTCGAGGGGTACAACCACCGCGCGCTCTTCGACCGCAACGAGGCGGCCAGCTGGGCTTCCGCAGCGCTCGCGACCGAGGGCGACATCTTCGTCGGCGGCGCCAAGCAGGCCGAGCTGATGAACTTCCTCAACATCTTCCGCAAGGTCGGCGGAGCGTTCGACATCCACGAAGACGGCATCCGTTTCTACCACCCCGGTGGAGACCTCAAGCCCGTCGTCGTCGAGACCGACGTGCACCCCGGCTTCATGACCGACTGGCAGCAGCCGCTCATCGTCGCCCTCACCAAGGCGCAGGGCATCTCGGTCGTGCATGAGACCGTGTACGAGAACCGTTTCGGCTTCACCGACGCCCTCATCGAGATGGGCGCCGACATCGTCGTGCACAAAGACGGACTCGAGTCGGTCACGCGCCGCGTGCCGCGTCGTCCGCTCGAGCAGGCGGCCGTCATCACCGGTCCGACCAAGCTGCACGGAGCAGACATCCGGGTACCCGACCTGCGCGGCGGCTTCAGCCACCTGATCGCGGCGCTCACGGCCGAGGGACAGTCCACCATCAGCAACGTGGGAATCATCAGCCGCGGTTACGAGCACTTCATCGACAAGCTGCGCGCGCTTGGGGCCGACTTCGTCTACGAGGGGTAACCCGCGTGATCGATAACCGCCGGGCCGGGTCGGAGAAGACTCCGGTCTTCCGGCTGATGGCCGCTATGGCGGTGCCTCCGATCGACCTGATCGCGAAGCTCAAGCTCAGCGGTGTCGAGAACGTGCCGAAAACCGGCGCGTTCGTGCTCGCCCCGAACCACTACAGCGAGATCGACCCGCTCATCGTCGGCGTCGCGATGTGGAAGGTCGGGCGCATGCCGCACTACATGGCGAAGGCCTCGCTGTTCAAGGTGCCGATCATGGGCAGGCTTCTCACCGCCTCGGGCCAGATCCCGGTCGAGCGCCCCGACTCCGGCCGCCGCACCGATCCGCTCGGTGCCGCGAAGCAGATCGCCGACCAGGGCCTCGCCGTCGTCATCTACCCGGAGGGCTCGCTCACCCGCGACCCCGACCTGTGGCCGATGCGCGGCAAGACCGGCGCGGTGCGCACCGCGCTCGAGCAAGGCATCCCCGTGATCCCCGTGGCGCACTGGGGCACCCAGCTCGTGATGCCGCGCTACGGCAAGAAGATCAGCGTCTTCCCCCGCAAGACCGTGCAGGTGAAGTTCGGACCCGAGGTCGACCTGTCGACCTTCGCCGACCGGAAGCTCGACTCCCAGGCACTCGCCGAGGCGACCGACCTCGTGATGGACGCGATCACCGCGCTTTTCGAAGAACTCCGCGGAGCGAAGGCGCCGGCAGAGCGCTGGGATCCCGCCAAACACAACCAGAAGGACACCGGCCGTTTTGAACAGTAGCGATCACCTCACACCCGACTCGAGGGCGCGCAAGGTCGCTGTGCTCGGAGCCGGATCGTGGGGCACCACCTTCTCGAAGATCCTCGCCGACGGCGGTGCCGACGTGTCGTTGTGGGCGCGCCGCCCCGAACTGGCTCGGGAGATCACCGAGTCGAAGCGCAACAGCGACTACCTTCCCGGCATCAACCTGCCCCGCAGCATCCGCGGTTTCTCGAGTCTCGAAACGGTTCTGGATGACGCGGAGCAGGTGTACCTGTCGGTACCGAGCCAGTCTCTGCGCGAAAACCTCTTGGCCGCCCGCGAGCTGATCCCGAACGACGCAATCGTCGTCTCGCTCATGAAGGGCGTCGAGAAGGGCACCGGGCTGCGCATGAGCGAGGTCATCGTGCAGGTTCTCGAGATCGACCCCGACCGGGTCGCCGTGGTCTCCGGACCGAACCTCGCCCTCGAGATCGCGAAGCAGCAGCCGACCGCCGCCGTCGTGTCGTCGCAGAACCTCGAGACCGCCACGCTCGTGGCGATGGCGGCCACCAACCCCTACTTTCGGTCGTTCGTGAACACCGACGTGATCGGCACCGAGTTCGGCGGCGTGCTGAAGAACCTCATCGCGGTCGCCATCGGCATCGTCGACGGCGTCGGTTACGGCGAGAACACCAAGGCGTCGATCATCACCCGCGGGCTCGTCGAGATGACCGACTTCGCCGTCGCGTACGGCGGCAGGGCGGAGACGCTCGCCGGCCTTGCCGGTCTCGGCGACCTCATCGCCACCTGCGAGTCGTCGCTGTCGCGCAACAACACCGCGGGCCGCCTGCTCGGCCAGGGGTACTCGTTCACCGACGTCGTGAAGCAGATGAACCAGACCGCCGAGGGGCTGTCGTCGGTGGCACCGGTGCTCGAACTGGCGCTGGCCAAGGGCGTCGAGATGCCCATCGTCAGCCAGGTGGCCGAGGTGCTCGCCGGCACCATGGACCCGCGCGACATCGCGCCGCACCTGACCACCGACCCGATGCCCCAGGGGGAATAGGCATGATCACCGCTCTCGCCGACGGCCGGTTGCTCGCCGAGAAGACCGGGGCAACGCCGCCCGCCGTGGTCGCGCTGCCCGGCTGGATGCGCTCCGCCACCGACTTCGCCCCCATCGTCGAGGGCCTCGACGCCGTCGCCATCCACTTTCCCGGCTTCGGCACGACGCCCGAG
The DNA here is from genome assembly GCF_046714715.1 of Conyzicola sp. Classification (GTDB taxonomy): domain Bacteria; phylum Actinomycetota; class Actinomycetes; order Actinomycetales; family Microbacteriaceae; genus Conyzicola. The sequence goes on from NZ_JBKKAD010000176.1 coordinate 24,956, forward strand.
CCCGACACGGTGTGGGGCAGCGAAGACTACGCCGAGGAGGTCGCCGACGCGATCGCCGGTTTCGGTCCCGTCATCCTCGTCGCCCACTCCTTCGGCGGACGCGTCGCCGCCCGCCTCGCGGCGAAGTACCCCCAGTACGTGAAGGGCATCGTGCTCACCGGCGTTCCGCTGATGCGCCTGCAGGCAGCTCCGAAACCGGCCCGCTCGTTCCGCATCGTGCGCGCGCTCGCCAAGCGGGGCATCCTGCCCGCCTCGGTGCTCGAGAAGCAGCGCCAGAAGCGCGGCTCGGCCGACTACCTCGCCGCTCAGGGCACGATGCGCGACGTGCTGGTGCGCGTCGTCGGCGAGGAGTACGGCGACGATCTCGCGCGCATCACCGTGCCGGTGCGCATGGTCTGGGGCGAGAACGACACGGCCGCTCCCGCCGACGCCGGCCTCGCCGCGTCGCAGCAGATCGCCGGTTCCACCTTCCGCGTCGTGCCCGGCGCCGGGCACCTGCTCGAGGGCGACCTGCGTACCGCCGTGCGTGAAGAACTGCTCGCCCTCGTCGCCCAGACGGCACCCCAGAAAGATTCAGGCAAATGAACCAGCAACTCTCCATCGTCACGGTGCTCATCGGCGTGATCGCCGCCGTGCTGATCGCCGCCCGCTGGCTGCGCGTCGCCCAGCGCGAGCACTACATCGCGCCCTGGGTCACCCGCCTGGCCTGGCTCTGGCTCGCGAAGCGGCCCGTGAACCTGGTGATCGCCGCGCTCGTGGTCGTGCTCGCGGTCGTCTCGCTCTTCCCCGACCTCTCCGGCCTCGCCGCATCCGCCGCCGTGATCGCCGGCTTCCTGCCCTACGGCCTCGGTATCCGCGGCACCAGCGCGAAGCTCGCCTGGACCGATCGTCTGAAGCGCCTGCTCGTGCTCTGGATCGTGCTGGTCGCCGTGATCGGCACCCTGCTCGCGCTCGTGCTGGGCGGCGCCGGAATCGTGCTGACGCTGCTGCTCGCCGCGCCGATCACCGACCTGGCCCTCGTCATCCTCAAGCCGGTCGAGAAGCGCCTGTCGCGCAAGTGGATGCTCAGCGCCCGCAAGCGCCTCAAGCAGGTGCAGCCCACTGTCGTGGCCATCACTGGTTCCTACGGCAAGACCTCCACCAAGGGCTATGTGGCGCACATCCTCTCGTCCAGCTTCTCGGTGGTCGCCAGCCCCGCGAGCTTCAACAACCTCATGGGGCTGTCGCGCGCGGTCAACGACCGCGTGATCCCAGGCACCGAGGTGTTCATCGCCGAGATGGGCGTCTACGGCCGCGGCGAGATCCGCGAACTGAGCGAGAGCTTCCCGCCCGACATCGCGGCGATCACCACGATCGGCGAGGCCCACCTCGCCCGCATGGGCAGCCGCGAGGTCATCTTCCAGGCCAAGAGCGAGATCACCGAGAAGGCCGGCACCGTCGTGCTGCCGATCGACGAGGTCGAGCTCTCCGGCCTCGCCGAGAAGTGCCGCGCCGAGGGCAAGCGCGTCATCACCGTCTCGGTCGTCCCCGGCACCGATGCGGATGTCGTCGTGGACGCCGCCGCCGGAGTCGTCACGGTCGTCGAGAACGGTACCGTCGCGACCGCGTCCGTCGTCATACCCGGGGTCGGGCACGCCGTCAACCTCGCCGTGGCGGTCGGAATCGGGCACGCCCTCGACATCCCGCTCGCGACCATCGCCTCCCGCCTCGGCGCCCTGCCCGACTCGCCCCACCGCGCCGAGGTGCAGTACGCGGAGAGCGGCGTCGTCGTGATCGACGACACCTACAACTCGAACCCGGTCGGGTCGCAGCGCGCCCTCGAGGGTGCCGCGGCGATCGCGGCAGAGCGCGGCGGCCCGCTCGTGGTCGTCACGCCCGGAATGGTCGAGCTGGGTCACGTGCAGGCGGCCCGCAACGAGGCGTTCGCGGCGGCCGTGTCGGCCCTCGGCGGCCACCTCTTCGCGATCGCCCGCACGAATCGCGCGGCTCTCGTCGCCGGGGCGGCATCCGGGCCGGGTTCTGTGAGAATTTTCGACCGCAGAACCGAAGCGGTCGCTGCGGCGCTCGATCAGGCCGGCGACCGAGGCGTTATCCTCTATGAGAACGATCTGCCGGACCACTACCCGTAAACCAGCCGCACCGGGCCAGCAGTAGACAGTTGCGGCGCTCGAGATTCTTGGATGGTCACGCGTGAGTTCACCCTGGGCAGTACTTTTCGGCGGGCCCTCGCCCGAGCATGAGATCTCGATCCTCACCGG
>NZ_JBKKAD010000177.1:0-10636 GCF_046714715.1 Conyzicola sp.
GGCGAACACCGTGCGGCCGAGGTATTTGGTGTTCGCGGTGGTCATGAGCTCGGCACGGAGCGTTTCGAGCTCGACCGCGATGGCTTCCTTCTGCGTCGGCGACAGTGCGCCGTCGTTGGCGCCCTGAACCGTGAGGTCGCGGACCCGTTTCATGATGTCGCCGGTCTGGCCGAGGGCGGTGTCGACGACGCTCATCCAGGAGTTGCCGTCGCTGATGTTGCGCGAGAACTGCGCCACCGCGTTCTGTTCCGAGCGCACGCGGATCGAGTCGGCGGTGCCGGCCGGGTCGTCGGAGGGAACGGAGATGCGTTTGAGGCTCGAGGCGGTCTCCTGCAGTTTCGACAGCGTGGCGAGGCTCAGCTGCAGATTGCGCTGCGACGCTATGGCCAGACCCTGATTGGTGACGCGATTGATCACGAGCTATCTCCCCACGAGACCGGTGCGGTTGATGAGTGTGTCGAGCATCTCGTCGACGGCCGTCATGACCCGCGCCGCGCCCTGGTAGGCCGATTGGAACATCAGCATGTTGACGTTCTCCTCGTCCATGTCGACGGATGCGTTCGACAGCTGGTTGCCGACGGCCGCCTTGGTCGAGAGGTCGGCGAGGGCCGACTGCTGCAGGCCGGTCTTGGCCGCGATGCCGATGCCGGTGACGATTCCCGACCACTTCTTGTCGGGGGAGTCGGCAGAGGCGCCGATCTGCGCGACGGCGGCGGCGATGGAGCCGTCTTTGCCGCCCGCGCCGACCGCGCCCGCGGCGATACCGCTCGCATTGGTCGGGATGATCGAGAGTCCCAAGGCTGCGGGGCCCGTCGCCGAGACCGCGAAGAAGTCGAGTCCGGTCGTGCCGTTCGGCGTCGCGCCGCTGCTGTGCACGGCGTTGACCTTCTGCGCGATGAAGGTCGCGAGCTCGTTGTAGTCGGCGGCGGCCTCGGCGAGCGCTCCGCCGGTGCCCGAGGCGTTCGCGGCGGACAGCGTGGAGAGCGCCCCGGCGATCTCGCCACCGTCGATGGTGACGGGCACGTTCGGGCGTCCGACCCAGCTCAGCTTGACGGGGTCGCCCGCCGCACCGACCATCGCGGTCGTGCCGGTGAGCTCGACCGCGTACGACCTGTCGCCGGAGACGAGGGCGTTGCCGCCGACGAGCACCTCCGCGGTTCCGTCGGGGAGGTTGCGCACGGTCGCGCCGGACAGGGCCGCGATCGTGGTGGTGAGGTTGTTGCGCTGGTCGATGTACTCGTTCGCCGAGCCGCCCGCGTTGAGCGTCGACCGGATGAGGCCGTTGAGCGCGGCGACCTGGGTGGCGGCGTCGTTGAGCTCGGTCGCCATGCCGGCCGTCTCGTCGCGAAGCACGTTCCACTGGTCGTTCACTGCCGTGTATCCGGCGGCGATCTGGGTGACGAGCGCACCGGACTGCTGCAGCAGCACCGCGGCCGACGACTCGTCGCCCTTGAGGCTCATGTCGCTCCAGGCCGCCCACACGTTGGAGAGCTGCTTGGAGATGCCGGTGTCGCCGGGTTCGTGCAGCGACGTCTGCAGCGTCGAGAGGGCGTTCGCGCGCACGCCCCAGTAGCCGCTCGACGCCGTGCTCGAGCGGACCTTCGCATCGAGGAAGACGTCACCGAGACGCTCGATCGAGGTGACATGGGTGCCCTGGCCGACCTTGACCTGCCCGGTGAGCGGGCCGACCTGGGCGAGGGATCCCACGGCGGTCTGCACGGCACGCTGCCGGGTGTAGCCGGCGACGTTCACGTTCGAGATGTTCTGGCCGACCACGTTGATGCCCTGCCGGGCGGCCGTCAGGCCGGTGTAGGCGGTGTTCAGCCCGCTGAAGGTGCTCATGGTGGTGTCCCCGGGTGGTCTTAGAGGTTGAGGTCGAACATCCGGGCGGTTGCCAGAGAGTTTTCGGTGACGCCCTTGGCGTCGTAGGTGCCGCTCGCGGAGCCGTCGTGCGCGAGCGCCTCCTGCGTGGAGCGGATGGCGACGCGCAGGTACTGCACGTTGAGGTCGCGCAATTCTTGGATCTCGCGCGTCAGCTGGGTCATCGCCACGAGATGGGCGGTGAGGATGTCGCGCCAGGTGTCATCCGTCGTGTGCACGGTGAGTTCGCGCAGCGTCGAATTCTCGTCGACGCCCCAGTCTTCGGCGAGACTGGCCACCTCGATCGAGCGCGCGAGGCCGGCGTTGCGCAGCTTCTGCATCACCTGCTCGACCTCCTGCGTCGCGTACTGCAGCCAGCGGGCCTTGCCCGACGTCAGCAGCAGCTGTTCTTCGGTCAGCTTGAAGACGAGCAGCTCGAGCAGTTCGCGCTCGCGCCACAGCGACGCCGACAGTTCATGCGTACCCATGACGAATACCCTCTCTGCCCGCCTCGCGATACACCGCCGGGGGGAGTCGTCGAATGATCCCGGTGTTCGCGTCGGTAGGAACTTTCGGCAAGGGTAACGCCCGGGTTAGAAGGATTCGCGGAAAATTCCGCGAATTCCCGGGATTAAGAGGCAGCGGCCGTGAAACCAGTTCGGGGGATACCCGTTCGGGGGTGACCCGGTTTGGGGGCGCGCGGAGGTTGAGGGTTTCTCTTACCCCGCCGATAGAGTCGGCAATACCCGAATAAAGCGCGTGTTTACCCTGGCCCGCACTGCACCACATAACGTCCAGAAACTTTCGACGACCGTGTCGTTCACGAGCGTCGAGCTATGCCAGAAACCGCTGACGGGGGTCATGCTGTGGAACGACACGAACGCAACACGCTGGTGGTGGAGAACCTGCCGCTCGTCGGATACCTCGTATCCGAGGTCTGGGCGAAGGCCCGCCATCTCTCCCGCGACGACCTGGCCTCGGCCGGTGCGCTCGCGCTCGTGCAGTCGGCCGACTCCTTCAAAGCCGAGCTCGGTATCCCGTTCGGCGCCTTCGCCCGCCGTCGCATCATCGGCGCCTTCGCCGACGAGATGCGTTCGGAAGACTGGGCCAGCCGCGGCGCCCGCCGTCGCATCAAAGACACCCTCGCGGTGCAGGACACCCTGACGGCCGCCCTCGGTCGCAAGCCCAAGGTCGACGAGGTCGCCGCCGCGATGGGGGTAGACCGTGAATCCGCGGCGGCCGGCATGGCAGACGCCGCCCGCGTGGTCGTCGCCCTCGACGAGACCGTCGCCGAGGCGCTCGTCGCCGAGGCCGCGCTGCCAGAAGAGACGCTGCTCTCGGCCGAGCGGCTCGCCTACCTACACTCCGCAGTCGACGTGCTGCCCGAGAAGATGCGCGCCGTCATCACGGCCATCTACTTCGACGACAAGACGGTCAAGGACATCGCGGAGGAATCGGGCACGACCCACTCCGCCGTGTCGCAGCTGCGCTCCGAGGCGGTGCGGCTGCTGCGCGACGGACTCGAGACGCACTACTCCGACTCGACCGCCGAGTACACGCCCGTCTCCCGCGTCGCCGTCTCCAGCCGCAGCGCGTACCTGGCCAGGATGGCGGAGCACGCCATGGCCACGTCGGTGCGCGACCGTGGCGTGGTGCACACGGAAGCCGCGGCATCCTGAACTGAAAAAGCACGAAAAAAGCTTCTTTCGCGCCTAACGCCATCCGGCGGGCGGCCGATAGCTAGAAGTATCAGCCCATGGATGGGCCGATGCACTCAAACCCAATCACGGAGGAAAACATCATGGGTATGCAGATCAACACCAACGTTTCGGCACTCAACTCGTACCGCAACCTGTCCAACACGCAGAACGACCTGTCGAAGTCGCTGGAGAAGCTTTCCAGCGGCCTGCGCATCAACCGCGCAGCCGACGACGCAGCCGGTCTCGCCATCTCCGAGGGTCTGCGCTCGCAGGTCAGCGGCTCGAAGGTTGCAGCCCGCAACGCTCAGGACGGCATCTCGGTCATCCAGACCGCTGAAGGCGCCCTGACCGAGGTTCACTCGATCCTGCAGCGCATGCGTGACCTCGCGGTCCAGGGTGGTAGCGACTCGAACAACGCCGAGTCCCGCACCGCGCTCAAGACCGAGATCGACGGCCTCGCGTCGGAGCTCAACCGTATCGGCGCCAACACCAAGTTCAACGGCATCAACCTCATGGACGGCAGCACCAAGTCGTTCCAGATCGGCGCCAACGGCAACACCGGAACCGACGTCTCCAACATCATCGACGTCGACCTGACCAACCTCGCGACCGCGCTCACCGGCGTTGTCACGACCGAGGCCACCGGCGCTGACCTGACCGCGACGATCACGGTCGACACGACCGCGAACTCGGCGCTCGCCATCGAGGCGCTCGACACCGCGATCACCGCGATCAGCACCTCGCGTTCGGAGCTCGGTGCGAAGCAGAACCGCTTCGAGTCGGCGATCAACTCGCTGAACGTCTCGGCCGAGAACCTCACCGCTGCGGAGTCGCGTATCCGCGACACCGACATGGCGAGCGAAATGGTCAACTACACCCGCTCGAACATCCTGTCGCAGGCCGGCACCGCCATGCTCGCGCAGGCGAACCAGTCGAACCAGGGCGTGCTGCAGCTTCTCCAGTAAACCGGGTAGCTACCAGCGATAAACCAACGCCCGGCGGTTCTCGAGAGAGAACTGGACGTCTTGACCGAGATCCGCCGGGCGTTTTTTCGCACCACCACGAACTTTTCCACCGTCAGCGAAGGAGAGCGGCAATGGCATCGATCAGCCTCCCGGGCCTCGCGAGCGGGCTCAACTCAGCAGAACTCATCGCCTCTCTCCTCGCGATCGACAAGCAGTCGCAGACACTGCTCAAGAACAAGGCCACCGTCGTCTCGACGTCGGTCAGCGCACTGCAGGGACTCAACACCCAGATCGCGGCCCTCGGCACGCTCGCCGAGTCGACAGCGAAGGCCGGCGGCCTCGACTTCTACTCCGCGACGAGCAGCTCGACGAAGGTCACCGCGACCGCCGCGGCTGGGGCGTCGAACGGATCCATCGACATCGTGGTCGGCAAGCTCGCCCAGGCGCAGTCGGGCGTGACCGCCCCGATGACGGCATGGGCGGGAACCTCGATCACCATCGTCGGCTCGACCGGCACGGCCACCGAGATCACCCCCGCATCGTCCTCCCTCGACGACGTCGTCAAGGCCATCAACGCTTCTGCCGCAGGTGTCACCGCGACGAAGGTCGCCGCGGGTACCGATGCCGGTGGCGCCACCCAGTACCGTCTGCAGCTCAGCGGCAAGGAGACCGGGGCTGCCGGTTCGTTCGCGGCATACTCCGGCACGGCGGCGGACGTCAGCGCCGGAACCGCGACGAACGTTCTCACCCAGGCGGGAGCGGCAACCCTGCGGGTCGGCCAGGACGCCTCGGTCACGCTCTTCGCCGGAACCGCGGCCGAGCAGGTGCTCACTTCTAAGACGAACACCTTCGCCGAGCTTCTGCCCGGTGTCTCCGTGACGGTCTCGGGGGTCTCCACCGAACCCGTGACCATCGACATCGCCCGCGACACCTCGAAGACGAGCGCCGCCGCGGCCGCCCTGATCGCCAGCGTCAACACCACGCTCGCCTACATCTCGACCCGCTCGGTGTCGTCGTCGAGCAGCGACGCGGAGGGCAACCCGTACCTCGTCGGCGGCGCTTTCACCGGCGACAGCACCACCCGCACCGTGAGCCAGAAAGTCCTCGACGCGGCATCCGCCCCCCTGGACGGCCGCTCTCCCTCGGAGTTCGGCATCTCGATCACCAAGTCGGGCACGATGGAGTTCAACACCGAGAAGTTCGAGGCGGCGTTCGCGAAAGACCCGGTCGCCACCCAGAAGGCCGTTTCCGAGATCGCGTCGCGGCTCTCCACTGTCGCCACGACCGCGTCCGACAAATACACGGGAACGATCACCGCAAAGATCACCGGCCAGCAGTCCACCGTCGACTCCCTCAACGAACAGGTGTCGAAGTGGGACGACCGCCTGGCCACGAGAAAGACGAACCTCGAGCGCTACTACGCGGCGTTCGAGGTGAGCATGGGCAACCTCAACGCACAGATGACCTGGCTGACATCGCAGGTCGACGCGCTCCAGGCATCGAAGGACTGAACATGACGATGTACGCGAACCCCCAACAGCAGCGCAACCGCTACATGACCGACACCGTGATGTCGGCGACGCCGTCGCAGCTGCTCACCATGCTCTACGACCGACTGCTGCTCGACCTGAACCGCGCCGAGAGCGCCCACGCGACTGATTCGTGGGCCGTGGCATCCACCAACCTGCTGCACGCGCAAGACATCGTCGCCGAGCTCACCTCGACGCTCAAGGTCGATGCGTGGGACGGTGGCGAACGTCTGCTCGCCCTGTACAACTATGTCGCCGGCGCTCTCATCGCCGCGAACGTCAAGCGTGACGTCGCGCGCATCCGCGAGTGCATCGAACTGCTCGAGCCGCTGCGCCAGGCCTGGCATGACGCCGCCGGTCAGCTCGCGGTCGCGCAGACCGCCCCCGCCCGCCCGGTCGCCAGCGGCGGAATGCTCGGCGTTGCCTGAGTCGGTCGCCGCATACGACAGCTGGGTCGAGGTTCTCGCGGCTCTCGAAGAGTCGGCCGCGTCTGCGCTCGACCCGGGATCGATGACGGATGCCGCGGCGCCCGCCACCTGGACGCCACCCGCCGGCCTCGGCCCGCTCCCCCTGCCGCTGCGCGAACGCGCCCAGACACTGCTCGCCGACCAGCGCGGGGCGGCCCGCGCACTCGACGAGCTGCAGCGCGAGACCGGCCGGCACCTCGCCGCAGTGCGCGCCGTGCCGCAGCTGTCCGACCGCCAGTCGGTCTACCTCGACGTCACCGGCTGAAGAATTAACCCGGGTTCGTCTAACGACCCGGGGCGGGCGACCGATAGCTAGTCAGTGAAGAGCACGGATTGCTCACCATCAGGCCACGGATCGGCCGCTTCGTTTCTTGTAATGAGAAGACGGACACAGTGCTCGAATCTGTTACTTCCGCTGCGCTGAGCAGCGCGCTCGACGGCCTGGCCCTGCGCCAGCGCACCATCGCCAGCAATATCGCGAACGTCAACACTCCCGGCTACACGGCCAAGCGCGTCATGTTCGAAGACGCCCTCGCCAAGTCGGTCGAGAACGGCGACGGCAACGTCACCGCGGTCACCGCCCGCTCGCTCGAGCCCACCCGCCTCGACGGCAACAACGTGAACCTCGACACCGAGACGCTCTCCAACGTCGACACCGTGCTGCGCTTCCAGTTCGCCAGCCAGGCCATCGGCGGCCAGTTCACCGCGCTGCGCACCGCGATGCGGACCAGCTGATGACGTTCGACGCGATCGGCATCGCCAGCACGGGCATGACCCTGCACCGCAAATGGCTCGACGCGGTCTCCGACAACCTGTCGAACATCAACACCGTGAAGGCGACGACCGACGACGCATTCCAGGCCCGCTACGTCGTGGCCCAGGAGGGCGAGGGCACGGCCGGCGTCTACGTGGCCGGCGCCGCGTTCGGCGACGCGGCCGGACGCCTCGTACACGAGCCGAACCACCCGCTCGCCGATGCCGACGGCTACGTGCGTTACCCCGACATCGACCTCGCCTCGCAGATGGGCCAGTTGATCATGGCCCAGCGGGGCTACCAAGCCAGTGCCGCGGTCGTCGACCGTGCCAAAGAGACCTACCAGGCCGCCCTCCAGATCGGACGCAACTGATGGACCCGCTCGCAATCTCCCCGGTGCAGGGAACGACAGGCACCGGCTACCTCCCGAGCGTCGGGGGAGTGCAGTCCACCGACGGCTCGAGCTTCGCCAGCTCGCTCGTCGGCGCCGTCGACAACGTGCAGCAGCTGCAGAACACCTCGGGCGACCTCGCGGTAAAGGCCGTCACGGGCGACCTCGAAGACATCCACAACGCGACCATCGCCTCCTCCCGGGCCGCCGTCACCCTCGAGCTCGTCGCCGCCGTGCGTAACAAGGGCGTCGACGCGTTCACCGAGATCATGCGGATGCAGGCCTGATGCCCCGCCAGGTCACGTCGGCGTTCCGCAACTTCGCCAACACGGTGCGCAAATTCACCGTTGCGCAGCGCACCGTCGCCATCATCGGTATCGCCGTGCTCGCGCTCGGCATCATCGCCCTCGGCATGTGGGCGACCAAGCCGTCGTACACCCCGCTGTTCTCCGGCCTCAGCGGGGAAGACGCCAACACGCTCGTCGAGCAGCTGCGCGGCGAGGGCGTTCCCTACGAGCTCTCCAACGGCGGCGCCACGATCATGGTGCCTGAGGAGAACGTCTACGACCAGCGCCTCAAGGCGGCGGCCGCCGGCCTCCCGTCGTCGACGACGGGAGGCTACTCGCTGCTCGACTCGATGGGCGTCACCGCGTCGGAGTTCCAGCAGGACGTGACCTACAAGCGTGCCCTCGAGGGCGAACTCGCGAAGACCATCTCGGCGCTCGAGGGCGTCAAGACGGCATCGGTGCGGCTCGCCATCCCCGAGGAGACCGTCTTCGTCTCGGAGAAGAACGACCCGACCGCCTCGGTGTTCGTGGAGACCCAGAGCGGCGTGACCCTCAGCTCCGACCAGGTGCAGGCCATCGTGCACCTCACGAGCGCCTCGATCGACGGCATGGACCCCACCGACGTCGCCGTCGTCGACTCCGACGGCTCCGTGCTCTCCGCCGTGGGCGAGGGTGCGACCGGCGGGGCCGACCAGCAGGTCTCAGACTACGAGGCCGGCATCCGCGAGTCGGTGCAGTCGATGCTCGACAAGATGGTCGGCGCAGGCAATGCGACGGTCGTCGTCGCGGCCGACATGAGCCGCGAATCGGCCGAGCGCGTGGAAGAGACCTTCACCTCGCCCGAGGACCCGCTCGCGCTCAGCGAGTCGGCGACCGTCGACAGCACGGGGGCGGGCGGCCAGACCGCCGCCGGCGTTCTCGGACCGGACAACATCGCGGTTCCGGGAACCGCCGAAGCCGCCGAGGGCGAGACGAGCTCGAGCCTGACGCGCAACAACGCCGTGAACAAGGTCACCGAGTCGACCACCATCCCGGCCGGTGTTCTCACCCGCAAGACCATCTCGGTGGCCCTGAACCAGGGCGCCGCCAAGGGCCTGAACATCGCCGGCGTCACCGACCTGGTCGCGACCGCGGCGGGAATCGACGAGGAACGCGGAGACGTCGTGACCGTCGAGGTCGTGCCGTTCAACGGAGCCGGAGCCGCCGAGGCGACGGAGGCACTCGAAGCGGCAGCAGCGGCCGCCGAGGCCGACCGGTTCGCCGACCTCATCCGCACCGCCGTCATCGCGCTCGCGATCGCGCTGCCCATCATCATCGCCCTCGCGATCTTCGCCGCACGCTCGAAGCGCCGCCAGCAGGACATCGAGGAGGCCGCCGACCTCGCCGACCTGCGCTCGATCCTCAACGACACGCAGCCGACGGCCGCGCTCACCACTCCCGCCTACACCGCCATCCCGACCGTGCCGACCTCGCCGCTGCTCATCGAGCCGAACACCAGCGACCGCACCCGCGCCGAGATCGACGCCCTCGCCGCGCAAGACCCGCAGCGCGCTGCCGAGTTCCTTCGCGGCCTGATGGACGGCCAGCGCGCATGACCGAGGTCATCGCGACACTGACGCCGGTCGCCAAGGCGCCGAGCGCGCAGAAGCCGGCGTCGACGCTGACCGGAACCCAGAAGGCCGCCGTCGTGCTCATGAGCATGGATCAGGAGGCCGCCGCCGGAGTCATGAAGCAGTTCTCCGACAGCGAGGCCGAGGAGATCACGAGCGAGATCATCAAGCTGCGCCGGGTCGAATCCGGCGTCGCCGACGAGGTCATGACCGAATACCTCGACCTCACCGTCAAGGGCGGCTGGAGCTCGCGCGGCGGCAAGGACTTCGCCACCAGCCTGCTCGAAGCCAGCTTCGGCGCCGACCGCGCCGGCGACCTGATGAACCGCGTCGCCTCGAACATGGCGGGAAAGGCGTTCGAGTTTCTCGACAGCGTCGAATCCGGCCAGATCGTCACCCTCATGGACGGCGAACTGCCGCAGACCATCGCGCTCGTGCTCGCACACATGCGCCCCGACCACGCGGCACCGGTGCTCGCATCGCTCGACGACGACGTGCGCAGCGAGGTCGCCCAGAGCATCGGCATGATGGGAACCGCGATCCCCGAGGCGGTACGTCTGGTCGCAGACACCCTCAAGCTGCGCGCGGGTGCTGTCGTGTCATCCGGAGAATCGATGGAGGTCGTCGGAGGCATCCAGCCGCTCGTCGAGATCATCAACCGCGCCGACATCGCCACCGAGAAGGCGCTGCTCGAGCGCCTCGACGAGATCGATCCCGAACTGGCCGAAGAGGTGCGCTCGCGCATGCTCACCTTCGCCGACATCGTGAAGCTCGAACGCCGCGACGTGCAGCAGGTGCTGCGCGGCATCGACACCGCCGTGCTCGCGGTCGCCATGAAGGGCACCACCGAGGCGGTCATCGACATCATCAAGACCAACCTCTCCGAGCGCAACCGCGAACTGCTCGAAGACGAGACGAAGACCCTCGGCCCCGTGCGCGCCTCGCAGGTGGAGGAGGCCCGCGCCGAAGTCGTGCGTGCCATCCGCGACCTCGAAGCGCAGGGCAGCATCACCGTGCAGCGCGGTGACGAGGACGAATATGTCCAGTGACACCGACTTCTCGACCCTGAGCTA
>NZ_JBKKAD010000178.1:0-87559 GCF_046714715.1 Conyzicola sp.
GATCGGATGATTCGGCTGCTGCACTCCGCTAAGGTCGAGGTGCACGTCTGGACCGTCAATGACGCTCCGGCTATGCACCGCCTCCTCGATCTCGGGGTAGACGGCATCGTCACGGATCGCGCCGACATCGCACTCGGCGTCCTGACCACTCGCGCGCAGTAGGGCGAAAAGCGGTGCTTCACGCCCGCTGTCGACCGCTCTGTAAAGCTGTGACGTTCCTGTGAAAGGCCCCCGCTCGGGGTGCTCTTGGAAGGTTACGTACAGCTTGCGGGTTTATTAATTCGTATGTATCGCGAGAGTGCAATTTCGTCTCGTGTGAAGTTTTTTCTAAAGGAGGCCACACAATGGCAGACCGTAGTTTGCGCGGCATGAGGCTCGGAACCCAGAGCCTGCAGAGCGAAGTAGGCGTTGAGTTCTCGCCGCGAAAGAAGAGCGTGTACCGCACCTCCGACGGGGAGACCTTCGAGATGGTGTTCGCCGCCGATGCCGAGGTTCCCGGTGTGTGGGAGTCCGCGAAAAGCGGCATGGAGGGCGTATTGCTCGACGACGACGGTGTAGCTGTTATCTCGGAGGCCGTGGAGACCAAGATTCCGCGTAGTCACTGGGACATGCTGCTCGAGCGTCGCACCCGACCCGAACTCGAGGAGCTGCTCCAGGAGCGCCTCGACTTCCTCCGCGCTCGTCGCGGACAGCAGAAGATCGGCGCCTAAGCGTCGGATCCGCACCACGAACGGCCAGCCCTCGGGCTGGCCGTTCGTTCGTTAAGCGCGCTTGCGGGCTCCGCGGGCGAGCAGACCCCCGAGAACCACGCCGAGCACACCGATGCCGCTCACGAGCCACTCGAACTGGCGGCCGAGAAGCACCGCCGGCGTGGTGACGCTGGAGAGCGGAACGTCGTCGACCATTGCGGCGGCGGTGAAGGTGGGCAGCTGGTCGATGGTCGAGCCGTCGGGAGCGATGATCGCGCTCGTGCCGACGGTCGAGATGTTCACGACGGTGCGCCCCAGCTCGATGGCGCGAACCCGGGCGATTGCGAGCTGCTGCACGCTCTCGTCGCTGCGGCCGAAGTCGGCGGTGTTCGACTGGGCGAAGATGATGCGGGCGCCCTCTTCGACCGAGTCGGTGAGGATCTGGTCGTCGACGATGTCGAAGCAGATGTTGACGGCCGCTATCACCCCGTCGATGTCGAACACCGTGTCGGTGGTGCCCGGCGTGTACTCACGACCGACGAGATCGATCAGGTCGGGGGCGAACGGGCGCCAGAACGCGCGGTCGGGAACGTATTCGCCGAACGGCACGGGATGCTTCTTGTCGTAGTAGTCGAGCTGGCCCCTGCCCGCCTGCCACAGCATAGAGGTGTTGTAGTAGGTGTCGGGAGCACCGTCGTCTCCCGCGCGCGTGGTGACGGCCCAGGAAACGAAGGGCGCATCCATTTCGCGGCTCACGTAATCGAAGACCTTCGCCGTGTAGGCGTCGTCGAGCGGGCTCGAGTCGGAGCCGCCCTCGGGCCAGACCACCACGTCGACCTTCTCGTCGCTCTCGTCGTTCGCCTCGATGACGGGCAGGGTGGCGTCGACCTGGGCGTCGAGCAGGTCGCCCGACTGCCGCTCGTCGAAGTAGCCGGCCTTGCCGTTGCCCTGCACGGCCGCGACGCGCATCGTGCCGTCGGTGGTCACGGGGAAGGCCGGGACGGCGAGGATGGCGGCGGCGAGCCCCACCGCGACGGTGGCTCGCACGAGCCGGTCGGCCGTGCGTAGGCGCAGGCACTCCACCACCACGGCGACGAGGTACACCATGATGAAACTCACGCCGGAGACGCCGACCCAGCCGAAGAGCGCGGCGAACGGGCTCTCGGACTGCGACAGGGCGACGCGGCCCCAGGCGAAACCGCCGTAGGGCCAGACGCTGGCGATCGCCTCCCGCGCGGTCCACAGGCCGGCGACGACGAGCGGGAGGAAGAGCAGGCGCGCCCAGGTGCCGCGCCAGAATCGTGGGATCCAGCGGTAGGCCAGCGTTATGCCGACCGTGCCCACCGCGAAGAAGAGCGACTCGAGGGTCGAGAGCGCGACCATGGGCACGAGGCCGAGGAAGAGCGAGGCCCACTCGATGTGCATGAGATAGAACGACATGCTGGCGACGAAGCCGACGAGGAAGCTGCCCCAGCCGCTGCGGCCGATGGCGGCGGCGAGCACGAGCCCGATGCCGACGAAGGTGGCGGGCCACCAGCCGCGGTCGGGGAAGCCCGCGTCGAGGATCGGACCGGCCGCGAGGGCTACGAGCAGCGCCGCCCACAGGGGTAGCGCTCGTCGGGCTGGTGGATGCACGGATAGAGCCTAGGCGACGGAGCTGTAGGCGACGATTCCGCGCCGGATGGCATCCAGAGCCTTCCGCGCCGTCGAGCCGACGGGCGAATCGGCGACGACCGAGAGCTGGTCGAGGAGGTCGATGGTCTGCTTGGTCCAGCGCACGAAGTCGCCCGCCGCGAGGTCGGTCTCCTTGAGCACGTTGTCGAGACGGCCGCCCTTCGCCCACTGGTACATGCCGAGGCACAGCCCGGTGGCGAGAGGGTTGCTGCCCGGGAGGCGCTTGTCGCGCTCGAGGTCGTCGAGGTTGCTCCACAGGTCGCCGGTGGCGTCGAACGCGGCGCGGAACGGGCCGTGCGGCAGATTGCGTTCGTCGGCCTGGCCCTCGTCGCGACGCGGTTCGTAGATGAGGGCCGCGGCCATGGCGGCGAGCGAGGGCGCGTCGAGGTTGTTCCACAGTCCGAGGCGCAGCGACTCAGCCACCAGCAGGTCGCGTTCACCGTAGATGCGACGCAGCATCCGACCCGCCGGCGCGAGCACGACCCGGCCGTTCGCGTCCGACTCGAGGTAGCCGAGGATCGTCAGCACGTCGGTGACGCGGTCGAACACTTTGGCGACGGCACCCGTGCGGGTGCGGATCTCGGCCGTGATCTGGTCGGTCTGCTTCTTGAGCTTCCAGTAGCGTTCGGCCCAGCGCGCGTGGTTCTCACGGTCGGGGCAGAGGTGGCACGGGTGCAGCTTGAGCCGCTTGCGTAGCGAGTTCAGCTGGTTCTGACGCTTCTCGCGCTCGCCCCGGCTCGAGTATTCGCTGCGCCCCGCGCCCTTCTTCTCGAGGTCGCTCAGCTCGCGGCGGATCGTCGAGTACTCGGCGAAGTCGCCGAGGTGGCACGTCATCGACTTCTGGTAGCCGGCGAGCGACTCCTGCTGGCTGCGCACCTTCTGGGCGAGGTCGACGACGGCACGGTCGGCCTGGAACTGCGCGAAACTCGACTCGAGGATCTCGCGGGTGCGCTGCCGGCCGAACTGGTCGATGAGGTTGACGGCCATGTTGTAGGTCGGCTTGAAACTCGAGTTCAGAGGATAGGTGCGTCTGGATGCGAGAGAGGCCACGGCCTGGGGATCGAGACCGTCGGCCCACTGGATGACCGAGTGGCCCTCGACGTCGATGCCGCGGCGACCGGCGCGCCCGGTGAGCTGCGTGAACTCGCCCGACGTGATCGGCACGCGCGCCTCGCCGTTGAACTTCTCGAGCTTCTCGAGCACCACCGTGCGGGCGGGCATGTTGATGCCGAGCGCGAGCGTCTCGGTGGCGAACACCACCTTCACGAGCTTCTTGCGGAACAGCTCCTCGACCACCTCCTTGAAGGCGGGGAGCATACCGGCGTGGTGGGCGGCGACGCCGCGCTCCAGCCCGTCGAGCCACTCGAAGTAGCCGAGCACGCCGAGGTCTTCGTCGAGCAGGGTGCGGCAGCGTTCCTCCACGATGGCGCGGATCTCGTCGCGCTCGTGCTTCTGGGTGAGGCGCACACCCGAGCGCAGCACCTGCTGCACGGCGGCGTCGCAGCCGACCCGGCTGAAGACGAAGAAGATGGCGGGCAGCAGGTTGCGCGAGTCGAGCAGCTCGACGAGCGCCGCGCGGTCGGTGCGCGCTCCCCCGCCGCTTCCGCCGAAGCCGTTGCCGTTGCCACCGTTTCCGCGGTTCTGCTTGCCGCCGCGACCCTCGTGCCGCTTGCCGCCGCCGTCGAAACCGCCGCGGCCCGCGGGCGTGCGCGGGCCGTGCGAGAGCCGCACGAGCTCGGGGTTCACGCGGGTCGTGGTGAGGCCCGGTAGCGCGGCCGGGGGCTGCTTGGTGCCGCGGTTGCGCGCGGGGCGGTCGCCGTAGGACTCGGTGGGAGCGATCGCGACCGGCTCTGCGACGGTCGTGGTGAGGGCGGCCGGCATCCGCGACCTGGCCTCGTTGGGGCCGCCCGCGGCGTCGAAGAGGTCGAGGAGTTTGCCGCGCACGAGCACGTGCTGCTCGAGCGGCACGGGTCGCTCTTCGGAGACGATCACCTCGGTGTCGCCGCGCACGGCCTGCAGCCAGTCGCCGAACTCCTCCGCGTTGGAGACCGTGGCGCTGAGCGAGACCATGCGCACCGAGCGGGGAAGGTGGATGATCACTTCCTCCCACACGGCGCCACGGAATTTGTCGGCGAGGAAGTGCACCTCGTCCATCACCACGTACGAGAGGTTGGTGAGCAGGTCGGAGCTCGCGTACAGCATGTTGCGCAGCACCTCGGTCGTCATGACGACGATGCGGGCCTGCGAGTTGACGTTGGTATCGCCGGTGAGGAGGCCGACCGACTCCGCGCCGTACTCGGCCACGAGTTCCTGGAACTTCTGGTTGCTCAGCGCCTTCATCGGCGCCGTGTAGAAGACCTTGGCGTGGCTCTCCTGCATGGCCTTGAAGATCGCGAACTCGGCGATGATCGTCTTACCCGCCCCGGTGGGGGCGGCGACGAGCACGCTCTTGCCCTGCTCGACGAGGGCGCACGCCTCGCGCTGGAACGGGTCGAGTGCGATGGGCAGCTTGTCGGTGAACGCGTCGAGGATAGGCAGGCTCTTCTTCGCCTTGGCCTGGGCGAAACGTTCGGAGGGGCTCAGTTCAGTCGTCATGCGAGAAGGCCACCGGTATCCGTTTCGAGTCTGGCGAGACGCTTGGCGACGCCCCGGTCGTGCAACCAGGCCACGCCGGCCGCCAGGTAGTAGAGGCCCACCATGGGGATGGCGAGCATGAACATGGCCAGGATGTCGGCGCTCGGCGTCGCCAACGCCGTGAAGATCACGATGCAGAGCACCGCGATGCGCCAGCCCTTGAGGATCGCCGTCGCCGAGAGGATGCCGACGAAGTTGAACAGCACCAGGAACACCGGCAGCACGAAGGCGATGCCGATGGCGAGCACCAGCTTGATGAAGAAGTCGAGGAAGTAGCGCGCGGTGAGGAAGGTGGAGAAGTCTTCGGGGGCGAAGCTCAGCAGCAGGGTCACCGTTCGCGGGAAGATGATCGCGCCCAGGGCTGCCCCGGCGAGGAAGAGCGGGATGGCACTGCCGACGAACGCGAGCGCGTATCGGCGTTCCTTGCGCAGCAGGGCGGGAACGATGAACGCCCAGATCTGGTAGAGCCAGATCGGGCTGGTGCCGACGATCCCGACGAGGAACGCGATCTGCACGTTCGTGTCGAACGCTTCGGTGATGCCGGTGTAGTTGATCGTGGCTTCGGTCGAATCGGCCAGCGACTTGATCGGCTCGCTCAGCAGCTTCCAGAGCTGAGGCGCGATGATGAAGCCGCCGATGGCACCGAGGAAGATCGCGATGCCGCTGATCGTCAGTCGTTTGCGCAGCTCGATGAGGTGCGCGCCGAGCGACATGCGCCGCTCGTCGACGCGGGGCTTACGTTGAGGCATCAGCCCGTTCCGAAAGGGGGAGATTAGGGCTTCGGTGTGTTGTCGCCGGGAGCGGTCGGCGCGCCGTCGGCGGTCGTCTTCTCCGCGTCTTCGTCTTTGTTGGTCTTGATCTCGCTCTTGAAGATGCGCATCGACTGGCCCATGCTCTTCGCGAGCGCGGGAAGCTTCGGTGCACCGAACAGCAGCACGACGATGATCAGGATGACCCACCAGTGGCTGCCGAGATTAGCGAGGCTCATGTGGCCACTCCTTCAGGTCGATTGTTGCGGTTGTAAGCATTTTACCCCTTCGGATGCGGGCTTGCCTGCGAGCGTGCTTCCGTTCGGCCCGTCGAGCCATACGCGCACCGGTCGTGGCCCGCACCTCGGCGCTCTCGCGGAGAATCGCGTTGACCGGACGGGTCTCGGCCTCCGCCGCCACACCGTCGAGGATCGAGAGCTTCTCGGTCACCGTGAAGACGTCGTCGAGCAGGGTGAAGAAGCG
The DNA here is from genome assembly GCF_046714715.1 of Conyzicola sp. GTDB lineage: Bacteria > Actinomycetota > Actinomycetes > Actinomycetales > Microbacteriaceae > Conyzicola. The sequence goes on from NZ_JBKKAD010000178.1 coordinate 6,230, forward strand.
TTTCACGAGGCGCCAGCCGAGCAGCGCGACCATGGCAAGGAGCGCGATGACGAGCCCCGACCAGATGAGCAGCCAGCCCCACCAGGCGATCACGATGCGTCCCCGTCGTAGCGTGCGGCACCCGCGGCGGCCCACTCGGCCACCACTCGCCTGGCCTCGGCGGGTTCGACGACGGTGGCGACGCCCGACATGCCCGCCATGAGCCGCTTGAGCCCGTGATAGTGCGACACGCGCACCGTGGTGCGCACGCGTCCCTCGAGCTGTTCGCGCGCGGCGCCGTCGGGAATGTAGTCGGCGAGCAACGCGGCCGCGGAGTTGAGAACGTCTACCGTCACCACGAGGTCGTCGGCCGAGCTCTCGAACAGGCTGTCGGGCAGGGTCACGTCGCCGGCGCTGTGGCTGATCGGCTGTTCGCTGACCCGAGGGCCCGAGATGCGGTCGAGCCGGAAGGTGCGCACGGCCCCGCGCAGGTGGTCCCAGCCGCGCAGATACCAGTCGGCGTCCATCGACTCGACGCGCAGCGGGTCGACCCGGCGTCGCTCGCGCGTGCCGCGCGCGCCGAGGTAGTCGAACTCGAGCTGCGTGCCGGCGGTGACCGACTCACGGATGAGCGCGAGCGTGGCGTCGCTGCCGGTGTCTTCCACGGCGAGCGGGCTCGGCTGGGCCGAGGCACCGCGCGACAGCTTGGTCATGAGAGAGGCGACGGCCGTGCGGTCGGCATTCTCGGGCAGCGCCGAGAGGTATTGCAGGCCGGCGATGAGGGCCGCGGCCTCGCGCGCCGAGAAGCGCGGCGAGTCGTCGAGGGCCACCTGATTGGTGAGCACGATCTGGTCGTTGTCTTCGAAGTCGTCCCACGCGATGTCGAAGAGGTCTTCGTACTGATAGGTGCTGGTCTCTCCGGGAACCCCGGAGACGGCGATGAGCCGCACCGCCTCGCGGATCTGCTCCGCATCCACCCCGAAATGGTCCGCGACCTCGGCGACACTCACGCGCTCCCGCTCGATCAGGAACGGCACGAGCGAGAGCAGAAACGTCAGCTTCTCCTGCGCGTGCATCGGCTTGGGCTTCTTGACTCTAGCCATGGTCGGCCGCCGTTCGGATCAGTCGCTCGCGCACGGCGCCGCGCAGCTCGGGCGGCGAGATCACAAGCACCTCGGGGCCGAAACCGGCAAGCTCGTCGGCGAGGATGTTGATGTCGGAGAAGTGCAGGTGCAGTTCGGATGCCACGGCCACCGTTCCCCGACGCTTCTGCAGTCGCGTGCTCGCGTCGGATCCCGGCTCGACCTCGACGACGGCGGTGTGCGCGTTCCACACCTCTTCGAGCTCGCGGAGGGCTCGGGCGCTCTGGTCGTCTGCCGGGGCGCGAAAGGTCTTGCCCGTGATCGTGACCCGGCCGACGATGCGGCGCAGCAGGAACGTCTTGCGGGTGCCCGTGCCGTCCTCTTCCGCGGAGAGGTGCCAGCGGCCCTGATGCTGCACGAGGGCGAGCGGGGCGACCGTGCGCACCCGCGCCTCCCCCTCCCCCGGCTTGAGGTAGGCGAACCGCACGTAGGCGTTGCGGCCGAGCGCGGAGTTGAGCGTTTCGAACGCGGCGTCGCGCACGCGAACGCGCGGCGCGTAGCCGAGCACCGGCTCGTCGGCGGTGACGCCCAGCGAACGCAGCTTGAGCAGGGCGCGCCGGGATTCCGCCGAGAGGGACCCCTCGCGCCAGACCATCGCGGCAAGGTTGAGCAGCGTGGTCTCTTCGGCCGAGAAGGCGATGTCGGTGGGCAGCTCGTAGGCGCCGCGCGGGATTCGGTAGCGCAGGTTCTGGTTGTTGCCGGGGTCTCCGGGCGACTGCACGGTCTCGAGCGGAACGCCGAGCTCGCGGATGTCGTCTTTGTCACGCTCGAACTTGCGCTCGAGGTTGGCGTTGTCGCCGGTCTGCGCGAAGTCTTGGCGGTAGCCCTGCACGGTCGACAGGATCTCGGCCTTGGTCAGGCCGTTCTCGGTCGCGAGCAGGGCGAGGACGAGGCTGAACAGCCTCTCCTCGACGGGTACCTTGGCGGAATTCTCGAGCGACACGAATCGATCCTATGGTGAGGACACCCGGCCAGTGTCGATGGTTGCGTGGTGCGAGGGGCGTGCGCCCGCCGCTCTAGTCCTTCTGGATGCCGAGCACGTCGACCACGTACACGAGCGTGTCGGTGGCGGTCGCGCCGGTGGGCAGCGTCGCGCCCTCGGCGAAGCTGTCGTCGCCCGGGGGGACCACGACGAGCAGCTGGCTGCCGACCTTGGCGCCGATGAGCGCGTCGGCGAGGGCGGGGATGACTCCCGAACGGGAGCCGGTGTTGTCTTCGGTCGCGAGCACGGTGGTGGGCACGGCGGGCTTCTCGCCGTCGACCCAGGTGGTCTCGAGCATCGCCCTGGTCTCCCAGGACAGGATCGTCTGGTGCAGCACGACGCCGTCGCCCTCCTCGATAGTCTCGCCGGAGCCGAGGATGGTCGTCGCGGTCTGCGTGTCCTCCGGAGCCTCGGCGCTGGGGATGGTGACGCCGGGCTGGCCGCTCGGCGCGAGGGCGACAGCGGGCATGCCGTTCACTGCGAGCTGGGCGACGCCGTCGGCGCGGCCGGGGAAGGCGCGCACGACGTCGATGATGAGCACGACGGTGGTCGTGTCTTCCGGGTCGCTCGCGAGTCCGATCTCGCCCGCCTCGGCGGTGATGCCCAGTCGGTCGCCGACCGAGGCGCACGCCAGTACGTCGCCGAGGCCCGTGCCGTCGCCGGCGGTGCGTCGAACGATCGATGCGGCGTCGAGACCCTCGAGGGCGATGACCTCGGCCGTCGTGGCGTCGGCGAAGGTGACGTGGAAGTCGGCGATCTCGCCGGGGTAAACGGTGTCGCCGTCGCCGGAGGAGATCGTGGAGACCTCGATGCCGTCGGTGATGAGCGGCGTCGGGAACTCGGGCGTGAGCACGGTGCCGGGCTCGCCGGTCGCGTCGACGAGCGCGGAAGCGTCGCCCGACATGCTCGTCGGCTCACAGGAGCCGGACGATTCGGACGGGCCGACAGTGGCGCAGGCAGACAGTGAAGCCACCAGTCCGACGGTGATGATGGCCGCGGTGAGAGTGCGCACGAATCCTCTTTCTTGGGTGCCCGGGTACCGGACGATCTTACCCTTGTCTATTCTGCCGAGTTTTCGGCGGCGACCGACGCGTCGGCGACGGCCTGGGCGTGCCGGGCGGTCTTGCGCAGGCGCTTGTCGCTCGACGAACGCTCGCCGAGCGAGCCGGGGGTCCAGGCCTCGACGTCCTCGTCGCTGAAGTCGCTCTTCGAGGCGCGGCGCTTGAGCTCGGGCAGAACCGTGCCGGGGGCGAGACGGCGCGCGGTGAGCAGGAAACCGGTGTGTCCGATCATTCGGTGGTCGGGGCGCACGGCGAGTCCCTCGACGTGCCAGCCGCGGATCATCGTCTCGCTCGACTCGGGGTTGGTGAACTGGCCGGTGCGACGCAGGGCCTCGGACACGCGCGACAACTGGGTCACGGTGGCGATGTAGCAGATGATCACGCCACCGGGCGTGAGGGCGTCGGCCGCGACATCCAGGCACTCCCACGTGGCGAGCATGTCGAGCACGATGCGGTCGACGGTGCCCGGCTCGGCCACCTCGGGCAGTGTCTCGGCGAGGTCGCCCAGCGTGATGTCCCAGTTCGACGGAGTCGCGCCGAGGAAGGCGGTGACGTTTGCGCGGGCCACGTCGCTGAACTCCTCGCGGCGCTCGAACGAGTGCAGCGTGCCGGTCGGCCCGATCGCGCGCAGCAGCCAGAGCGAGAGTGCCCCGGAGCCGACGCCGGCCTCTACGACGGTGGCGCCGGGGAAGATGTCGGCCTGGGCCAGGATCTGGGCGGCGTCCTTCGGGTAGATGATCGCGGCGCCGCGCGGCATCGACATTACGAAGTCGGTGAGCAGCGGGCGCATCGCGAGGTACTCGACCTCGTTGGTGGAGAGCACGACAGACGCGTCGGGCTGCCCGATGATCTCGTCGTGCTTGAGCACGCCGCGGTGGGAGTGGAACTCTCCCCCGGTCTCGAGCGTGATGGTGTTCATGCGCCCCTTGGGTCCGGTGAGCTGCACGCGGTCGCCGGCGCGGAACGGGCCGCTCTGGCGGCGGAAGGTGTCGTTGGTCATTTTTCGATTCCCGGTCGTGCGGCGACGTAGACGTCGGTGAGATGGCTGAGGGTGCGGCCGGCGAGGGTCGGCCAGATGGTGTGGGTGTCGGCCTCGTCGATCGGAACCATGTGGGGCACGCCGATCGAGACGGCGCCGGATGCGACTGCCGACGCGAGTCCCGGAAGCGAATCCTCGAGGGCGACGCACTCGGCGATGTCGACGCCGAGCAGTTCGGCGCCGCGCAGGTAGGCCTCGGGGTGCGGTTTGCCGTGGGTCACGTCGTCGCCCGAGACGATGGCCCCGAAAACGGGAACCGGCATGAGCGACACGACGAGTTCGGCGAGGCTGCGCAGCGACATCGTGACGAGTGCGGTCCTCACCCCGGCTTCGTGCAGCTCGGTGAGCAGCTCGAGGGCGCCGGGCCGCCACGGGATCTCAATGCGGATCTGATCCATCACCTTCTCGGTGAGGCCCTGGATGAGTTCGTCCTCCGACAGCTCCACACCCTTGGCGCGCAGCACCCGGGCGGAATGCCACAGGCTCTGGCCGACGAGGGAGAGTGCCTCCTCGTGGCTCCACGTTCCGCCGTACGACTCGACCAGCAGCGTTTCCGCGCGCATCCAGTACGGTTCCGTGTCGACGATCGTGCCGTCCATGTCCCAGAGAACGGCCGCCGGTTGTTGAGAAGTCACAACGGGCGAGTCTACCGACGTTACGCCGAGGGCAGAACGCGGAAGGTTCAGTACGGAGAGACCTATTCTTGTAGACATGGCAGACAACACGGGCTTCGCAAGCGGCCGCCTCTTGGTCGTGGCCTTCGAGGGCTGGAACGACGCCGGAGAAGCGGCGAGCAACGCGGTGCGCACCCTCGAGGAACAGCTCGAACTCTCCCCCATCACCCGCGTCGATCCCGAAGACTACTTCGACTATCAGTTCAACCGGCCCACCATCTCGCTCGACGACGACGGCAACCGCGTGCTCGAGTGGCCGGGGGTCACGATGTACGGGCCGACAGATCCGGATGCCACGGCCTTCGTTCCCCTCGCGGCCGATGCCGAGCTCTCGCTCACCGGAGACAACGGCTCGAACGTCTACCTGCTCATCGGCACAGAGCCCTCGCGCGGCTGGAAGACCTTCGTCGCCGAGATCCTCGAGTCGATCGACGCGCACGGCATCACCTCCATCGTCTTCCTCGGCTCGATGCTCGCCGACGTGCCGCACACGCGGCCCATCTCGGTGTTCGTGAGCAGCGAGAACGCGGGTGTGCGCGACGAGCTCGCGATCGAGCGTTCGACCTACGAGGGTCCGGTCGGCATCCTCTCGGCGCTCGGCGACGCCGCCGACAAGGCGGGCATCCCGACCCTCTCGATCTGGGCGTCCGTTCCTCACTACGTGCACAACGCCCCCAGCCCGAAGGCCACACTCGCGCTCATCGACAAGCTGGAGGAGATCATCGACGTGGTCATCCCGCGCGGAGACCTCGTCGACGAGGCTGCGGCGTGGGAGACGGGCATCGACGCGCTGGCCTCCGACGACGACGACATGACCAGCTACATCGAACAGCTCGAGCAGGCCCGCGACACCGTCGACTCGCCCGAGGCGAGCGGCGAAGCGATCGCCCAGGAGTTCGAGAAGTACCTGCGCCGTGAAGACGGCAAGCCCGACCCCGGCGGCAAGGCAGGCGGTAGCTAGGCTTCGATACGGTCGCTGAGCGACCTACTCAACCCGCAACTTCACACCGAGCAGCGCGTCGATCGCGTCGAGATCGGTGGCGGTAGCGCGGGCGCCGGCGGCGATGCGCGCGTCGACGGCGGCGAGGGCGGCCGGGGTATCGAGGTCGTGCGCGAGCGCTGACCGCAGCGTGTCGAGGAGAGTCGCATCCGCACTCTCCTGCGCCTCCGCGGCCCATGTCTCCCACTCGCCCAGGCGGCACTGCGCCTCGGTGAGCTGCACGCGGGTCCACTCCCAGTCGGCGCGGTAGTGCCGGTCGAGCAAGGCGAGCCGGATGGCACGGGGATCGACGCCGTCGTCGGTGAGGCGCGAGACGAGCACCAGATTGCCGAGCGACTTGCTCATCTTCTCGCCCTCGTAGGCCACCATGCCCGCATGCGCGTAGAGATCGGCGAGCCTACGGCCGGTGAGCGCGGCGGCGTGGCCCGCGCTGAACTCGTGGTGCGGGAACACGAGGTCGGATCCGCCGCCCTGCACGGTGATCGGGGTGTCGAGGTAGCGCTGGGCGATGACCGAGCACTCGATGTGCCAGCCGGGGCGGCCCGGCCCGACGGGCGAGGGCCACGAGGGCTCGCCGTCGCGTTCGCCGCGCCAGAGCAGCGGGTCGAGGGCGTCGCGTTTGCCGAGGCGCTCGGGGTCTCCCCCGCGCTGCGCGCTCAGTGCGAGCATCGTGGCGCGGTCGAATCCGCTCTCGTCGCCGAGAGTCCAGACCGCGGATGCCGCGGCGGCGTTGTCGAAATAGATGTCGTCGTCGAGGCGGTAGGCGACGCCGGCGTCGACCAGCTGGCGCACGCCCTCGGCGACGTCGGCGATCACGTCGGTGACCGCGACGAAATCGGTCGGTGGCACGACGCGCAGGCTCTCCATGTCGCCGCGGAACAGCTCGATCTGCTCGGCGGCGAGGGCCCGCCAGTCGACGCCGGTCGCGTCGGCGCGCTCCAGCAGCGGGTCGTCGATGTCGGTCACGTTCTGCGCGTACCGCACGGTGAAGCCGCCGTCGGTCCAGAGCCGCACGAGCGTGTCGAAGGCGAGGTAGGTATTGGCGTGGCCGAGGTGCGTCGCGTCGTAGGGCGTGATGCCGCAGACGTAGAGACTCGCGGAGTCGGCGGGCGTCGCGGCCCGCACGGTGCGCGTGGACGAATCGAACAGCAGCGGCACCGGTGCGCGGCCGGGCAGCGACGGGATGACGGGTCTGGTCCACGATTTCACTGCGCTAGCTTACGGGGGGCTCGCTGAGTGCCCGCCCCTCTCCTGCCTCAGTCGAGACCGGGGTGTTCGCCGGCTCTCTGAAACGCGCGCAGGTCGTCTTCGGTGAACGGGCGGGCGGTCATCACGATCCGCACCGGGCTCTCGTACAGCCGCGGTTCGCCCAACGACCCGATGTCGGTCTCGAAGATGGACTCGTCAATATCGTTGACCATGATGGACCCCTCGATAGTCTCACTGATGCAGTAAGCCGAGGTCCAGGGCCGTGAATGCACAAGGCTACGCCTGATTACGTAATTGGGAAGGGGGTAGTCACAGGGAGAGCGAGCGGTTAACTACCCGCTCAGCCACGTCGCGCAGGTTCAGATTGTTGCTGCGCGAGTGGTCGCGCAGCGTCTGGAACGCGACATCCATATCGACGTCGCGCATGTAGGCGATCACGCCCTTCGCCTGCTCGATGAGAACCCGGCTGTCGAGCGCGTGTTGCAGTTGTTGCTTTGCAACGTCGGCTTCGCGGATGGCACGTTCCTGCAGGATTCCGATGGTGGCGACGTCGGCGAGCCCCTGGGCTACCGACTTGTCTTCGTCGGACAGCACACCGGTGGTGGGGCGGAACAGGTTGAGCGTTCCGATCATCTTGCCGCGCAGTCGCAGCGGCACGCCGTGCACCGAGCGGAAGCCCTGCTGCACGGCCGCTTCGCTGAACTCGGGCCACCGGTCGCCCAGTTCGGTGACGTCGCTCACTGTGACGACCGCACCCGTGGTGAAGCATTCCACGCAGGGACCCGAGCCGGCGCTCAGCTGGATGGTCTCGACGATGCGACTTTTCTCGCTCGTCGAGGCGACCACGGCCAGCTCGCCCGTGGCGTCGGCGAGCATTATTCCGGCGGCCGACGCGTCGAGCAGGTCGGCGCAGGTGTCGACGAGGGTCTGCAGCAGGTCGACCACATCGTAGCCCGCCACCAAGGTGTCTGCGAGAGTGACGAAGGCCGTGGTCAGCCGTCGTTCTCGCGTATCGCTCGCCATCCTCAGAGTTTACTCTGCGCGGGATTGCGGCGCACGGGTCTTCCCGAGCGATATCTGTCTTACCGAGCGATCACCCTGTGCCCTCGATCGTGAAATCGAGTCGGCGTTCGATCACGTCGTTCGCGACCTCGGCGACGGGTCGGCCGCTCGAGAAGGCGTGTGCCCGCAACAGCAGTGCCGCGTCGGCGGCCGAGATGCCGAGCTGCGCGAGCACCATGCCCGTAGCCTGATGCACCTCGCGGCGGTTGTTGAGGCTCTGCTCCTCGAGGTCTTCGGCCGGCCGGTCGGCGAGGATGCGCCGGAGTACCTGCCACGCGGCGAGAGACGCGAGGTGCGTGGCATCCGTCACCTCGTCCTTTTTCAGCGGTGTCGTCGACGACGAATAGAGGTCGATCGCGCCGATGTCGAGCGACCCGACCACTAGGGGGAAGGCGTAGACGGCTCGCACGCCGGCACCCAGCGCGTCGTCGAACAAGGCGTCGGTGAACAGGGGCCACGTGCGGTGACCCGTCTCGGCGAAGTCGGGGCTGAGCACGGGAAGCCTCGACGACAGGGCGTCCCAGCAGGGGCCCTCGCCGAGATCGAACTGCAGCTCGTCGAGGCGCGCGGCAACACTGTCGCTCGCGCACATCGTCGACTGGCCAGCCGTTCCGGCGAGCACCGAGACGGACGCGCCGGCCACCGGAAACACATCGACGAACGGGGCGCAGAGGCTGCCGTTGCGCTCGTGGGCCGACAGGAGATCGCGTTGTGCTTTTTTGAAAGCATGTCGTGTCGGCATGATGCCTTACCCCCATCGGTCGCGGGGTCAAGGCGATTCAACGAATGTTGCGTGGACCCCAGCGTACCGCTCGGTCTAGGTCGCCTGCAGGATTCCCGTGGAAAGAAGAATAATGAGGGCGACGCCGAGCACCACCCGGTAGACCACGAACGGCAGGAAACTGTGCGTCGAGATATACCTCATCAGGAACGCGATCACGACGTAGCCGACCACGAAGGCGATGGCCGTCGCTACCGCCGTCTCGGCGTAGCCGTAGGCGCCCTCCGGCTCGCCGAAGCTGTGCTGCAGCTCGTACAGCCCGCTGCCGAAGACGGCGGGAATAGCGAGCAAGAACGAGAAGCGGGCGGCGGCGGGGCGCTCGTAGCCGAGGGCGAGACCGGCCGTCGTCGTGGCACCGGAGCGGGAGACGCCCGGGATGAGGGCCAGCATCTGAGCGAATCCGATGGCGATTCCGTGGCCGAAGCTCAGCTCGGTGAGCGGGCGGTTCTTCTTGCCCAGCCAATCGGCTAGGCCGAGGATGATGCCGAAGACGATCAGCACGATGGCCACGATCCAGAGCGAGCGGAACGTCGAGCGAATCGCATCCTGCGCGAAGTACCCGAGCAGCACGATGGGAACGGTGCCGATGATGATGAGCCAGCCGAGGCGCACGTCGGGATCGTTCTTGGCGACGCGGTGCGAGTTCGATCCGCCGCCGTTGCCGAACGACCGGAACCACCGCCCGATGATGCGCGTGATGTCTTTCCAGAAGTAGATGATCACCGCCGCCTCGGTACCGAGCTGTGTGATCGCGGTGAAGGTGGCGCCCGGGTCGGTGTGCGAGGGCAGGAACTCGCCCACGATGCGCAGGTGCGCGCTCGACGAGATCGGGAGGAATTCGGTGAGGCCCTGGACCAGGCCGAGGATGATCGCCTCGATGAAACTCATTGGTTGGTGCTCCGCAAATTAGTAGCTGGACAGCAGGTCCGCGAGAACCCGCCTGCCAAAGACTAATGCGTCGAGCGGAACCCGCTCGTCGACACCGTGGAACATGCCCGGAAAGTCGAGGCCGGCCGGCAGTTTGAGCGGCGCGAAGCCGTAGCCGGTGATTCCGAGCAGGCTGAGTGCCTTGTTGTCGGTGCCCCCGCTGAGCAGGTAGGGCAGCACGGGGACGTCAGGATCGTGTTTGCCGAGCGAGGTGACCATGGCCTCGACGAGGGCGCCCTGGAACGGGTTCTCGAGCCCGATGTCGCGGTGCATCACGACGATCTCGATGTCGGGGCCGACGAGTCGCTGCACCTCGGCGATGACGTCGTCCTCCTCGCCGGCTAGTGTGCGGATGTCGATGAGCGCCTCGGCTGAGTCGGGGATGACGTTGTGCTTGTAGCCGGCTTTCAGCAGCGTGGGGTTGGTGGTGGTGCGCAGCGTGCCCTGGATGAACCCGCCCGCCGAACCGGTCGCGAGCACGATCTCCTCGGGCGTGACCCGCTGCGGGTCGACACCGAGGATGCGGGCGAGTTCACCCACGAGCTGCTCGGTGGTGTCGGTGAGGTGCACGGGCCACTCGCGCCGACCGACCTTGGCGACGGCCTCGGCGAGCTTCGTCACGGCGTTGTCGTGCATGACCCGACTGCCGTGCGAGGCGGTGCCCCGCGCGATGAGCTTGATCCAGACGAGCGCCTTCTCGCCGGTCTGCAACAGGTAGGCGCGCTGCTCGTTGATGGTGACGGAGTAGCCGCCGACCTCGCTGATGGCTTCGGTCGCCCCGGCGAAGAGCTGCGGATGCTGCGTGACGAGGTGATGGGAACCCCGCACTCCCCCGGCCTCCTCGTCGGCGAAGAAGGCGATGACGAGGTCGCGCTTCGGCTGCGCGCCGGAACCCAGGATGTCTTGCAGCGCCGTGACGATCATGGCGTCCATGTTCTTCATGTCGACGGCGCCGCGGCCCCAGAGCATGCCGTCTTGGATTACGCCGCCGAACGGGTCGACGCTCCAGTTGTCGGGATCGGCGGGAACCACGTCGGTGTGGCCGTGCACGACGAGAGCGGGAAGGCTGGGGTCGGACCCCTTCACCCGGGCGACGACGCTCGTTCGACCCGGGTCGGAATCGACGTACGTGGTCGTCAACCCGAGATCCTCGAGCAGCGAACCGAGATACTCGGCGGCGTCCGTTTCGCCGTTGGAGACGCCTTCGCCGTAGTTCGAGGTGTCGAACCGAATGAGTTGCTGGGCAATTGCTGCGGTTGCTTCGAGCTCTGGTTCGGTTGTCATGCGTCCACGCTACCCGTCGGATCGGGCGTGTCGGGTGCTCGTGGCCCCACGTGACAAAAGCACCTCTCAGAGCATGCTATTCTCGTTTCTCGGCGGTCAACGCGGTGTAGAAACTGCAGAGGCTGGCCATGCGCGCGGATGGCGGAATTGGTAGACGCGCTAGCTTGAGGTGCTAGTGCCCGTAAGGGCGTGGGGGTTCAAGTCCCCCTTCGCGCACGCAGAGTCGTTTCGTACGAGATGACGCAGGAAAGGCCCGTCAGACAGCAATGTCTGACGGGCCTTTTTCGTTTCCTCTTCCTTTTCCGTGGGTCTGGAGTGTCCAGACGCGGACTTCGCTATTGGTGGCGCATAGCGGCCTGAAGCCACTCCTCCGGATCTACCATGTGGCTGTGATCATCGAGTCCGAGATCTACCTGAGCCCAGTTGATGGTGCCGGTGAAGACTCCGTGTGATGAGACGTACCCCTCGTATGCTGGCATTCCAGAGTCGATGCCGACATCGAGACCTTCGTCGAAGGAGAAGTACATGGGGTGGGTGCGCACGACATCGGCGCTACCGCTCTCGGCTCCATCGATGTACAGGGTCGCCCTTCCGCCACGACCGATCCCGCCGCCCGCGTAGGCGAACTCGACACGAACCTGATGCTCCCCGCGGCCGATAGGTCTGTCCGAGATAACCGTGCTGCGGATGAGCCCGCAGTAGTTGTAGTGGAATCCGATATTGCCGGCTGCGGCAAAGAAGGACCACCCTCCTGTGCGCCCGCCTTGCGCGAGGATCGCGCCATCGGCGCTCCCGTCGTCTGGGAGTATCAACTCGGCCGATGCCGACCACGATCTGTTCTTGACGTTGATCGCGACGTTCTCGTTCAACCGGGTCATGCCCGGGTATAGCCGCAGGGTGTCGCCTTTGACGAGGGTGGGACGACCGGCAAACTCGGGGTTCATTCGTTGAGCGGCGCGATCGTCGAGGGGTATCACGTTGTATCGCGTCGCCTCGATGAGGAAGAGCTGCTGCAGCTCGGCGAGTTTCCCGGGATTCTCCTTGGAGAGGTCGCGAGACTGGGTCCAGTCGGTCGTCGTGTCGTACAGCTCCCACACGTCGTCGGAGAAGTCGGGAGCGGCGCTCACGACGTCCCAGGGCGTACGGTGGCGGGTTTGGGCGGTCCAGCCGCGGTGGTAGATGCCGCGGTTCCCCATGATCTCGAAGTACTGGGTGTGGTGGCGTTCGTCCGCTTGTTTTTCGTTGAAGCTGTAGGCCATCGATACCCCGTGCATCGGCACCTGAGTGACGCCGTTGACCGTGTGTGGTTGGGCGAGACCGGCGAGTTCGAGAATGGTCGGCGCGATGTCGATCACATGGTGCCACTGGTCGCGCACCTCCCCTTTGGCCGCGATGGAGGCGGGCCAGTGAACGATGGTGCCGTTGCGGGTTCCGCCGTAGTGGCTGGCGACCTGTTTGGTCCATTGGTACGGCGTGCACATAGCGTGGGCCCAGCCCACCGCGTAGTGGTTATAGGCCTCTGGCCCTCCGATCTTGTCGATGTTCGCCTTCCAATAGTCCAGGTCTTCGTACTCGGCGCCGCCGTTTGCTGCCGTTGTCAGCGTGAATGCGCCATTGAGTCCACCCTCGGCCGATGCACCGTTGTCACCGATGATGTAGAGAACGAGGGTATCGTCGAGGATTCCCAACTTTTCCACCGCATCGACGACTCGACCGGTATGGAAATCGGCGTATTCGAGGAACGCCGCGTACACCTCCATCTGATGCGCGAGAATCGGTTTTCGCGCGTCCTCGACCCCGTCCCACGCCGGGATGCCTTCGGAACGTCCGGTGAGCACCGCGTCCTGCGGAACTACGCCGAGTGCCTTCTGGTGCTCGAAGGTCTGCTCGCGAAGAGCGTCCCAGCCCTGGTCGTACTGCCCTTTGTGCTTCGCGATCCATTCCTCCGGGACGTGGTGGGGTGCGTGCGTCGCTCCGGGGGCGAAGTAGATGAAGAAGGGCTTGTCGGGCGTCAGGGCTTTCTGCTGGTTGATGTAGTCGATCGTTTTGTCCGCGAGGTCTGGCATCAGATGATAGTCGGGGTCGTCTGGCGGCGCGATCATGGTGACGCCGTCGATGAGGGCGGGCTGCCACTGGTTTGTCTCGCCGCCGATGAAGCCGTAGAACTTTTCGAAGCCGCTAAAGGCGGGCCAGTGGTCGAATGGCCCGGTCGGACCGCTTTCCCACACCGGTACCTCGTGGCATTTGCCGAACTGTGCGGTGTTGTAGCCAGCCTGTCGAAGGATCTCCGGCAGCGGGACGCACGAATTCGGCCGGGTGGAGTTGTAGCCGGGCGCCGGTGTCGCCGTCTCTGTGATCTGACCCATACCCACCTGATGGTGGTTGCGTCCCGACAACATCGCCGCCCTTGTCGGGGAGCAGATGGCCGTTGTGTGGAATCGGCTGTACCGCAGACCCGCGTCCGCCAGTCTCTCTGCCGTGGGCATGGCCACCGGCCCGCCGAATGCGCTCGAGGCTCCAAACCCCACGTCGTCCAGCATGACCAGCAGCACGTTGGGTGCCTTCTTCGGCGGTCGCTTCAGTTCGATCGGAGAAAGCTTCTCCTCCATCTTCTTGGCATCCATCACCATGGGTCCGGTGAAGACCTGATCGGGGAGGGGAAGCACTTGCCCTGGCAGCAGTTCTGACACGTTGGATCCTTCGACTCGTCGCACACCGATACGCGAGCGACATCGGACGTTCGCGCCTGTTCCCCTCCACTGTCACAGTCCGGAGGGTCGGACCACCCACCTCAACTGGGTGGTCTTGCCTATTGGCCAGGGGCCTTTCGCGGTCTCGGAGCGGGCTCACCCGATCTGGACGAGGTGCCTCCCGATACGGGGTCCCGTCCTGCGGCCGTTGCTAGTTTGGCGTCACGATAATGCGCCTCACCCGGATCGAGACTGTGCCGGCCGGTGCAGACGAGGCAGACGGAAGATACCGTGACGGAAAAGCTCGGGGGCACACGGGGCTTCGCTCTCGCGCCCACGTTGCGGTCGTACGATCGCGCGTGGATTCGACATGACGTGCTCGCCGGGGCGACCGCGGGCGCCGTCGTCATCCCGCAGGCGATGGCCTACGCCACTATCGCGAACCTGCCCGTGCAGGCCGGGCTCTATACCTGCATCGTGCCGATGCTGGTCTACGCCCTGCTCGGCGGTTCCCGCGCGATGAGCGTGTCGACCACGTCGACGATCGCGACCCTGACCGCAACCACGCTCGTCGCCGCGGGCGTAGTGGCCCAGTCCGACAGGATTCCCGCCGACCTGATCACCCTCACGCTCCTCGTTGGCGTCATTCTCCTCGGGGCCCGGCTGCTCAGGCTCGGATCGCTCGTCGAGATCATCAACCGGCCGACGCTGATCGGCATCCAGATCGGTGTCGGTGCCACCGTGGCGGTGGGGCAACTGCCCAAGCTTCTCGGAGAAGATGACCAGCCGACCGGGCAGGGTTTCATCCGATCGCTGATCGCGGTCGTGGACGCGATTCCGCGTGCGAACCCCGCCACGATTCTCTTGGCGGTCGTCTCGATCGCCGCGCTGTTTCTAGCGAAGAGATTCGCCCGCGGGGTACCTGCCCCGCTCGTCGTCGTCGCCGTGGGCATTCTCATCTCGGCTCTCGGCGTGGCCGATGCCGCCGACATCGGCCTCATCCCGCCTGTCGGCCAAGGTCTGCCATTGCCGGCCCTTCCCTCGTTCGAGAACGTCCCCGCTCTCGTTCCCGGAGCTTTTGCGATCGCGGTGATGGCGTTCCTCGAGTCGACGGCGGTGGCTCGAGGCATCCGGGAACCCGGCGAACAAGCAATCGACAGCAATCAGGAACTACTCGCCACCTCGGCGGCAAACCTCGCCGGTTCGTTCTTTCAAGCCCTCCCCGCGGCAGGCGGCTTCTCTCAGAGCGCGGTCAATAAGAACGCGGGCGCACGATCGCAACTCGCGACTCTCGTGACGGTGGCGCTCGCCGTTCTGGTCGGGCTGTTCCTTGCCCCGGTGCTCTCGCTGCTTCCCCAGGCCACCCTGGCCGCGCTCGTCTTTGTGGCCGTGTTCGGTCTGATCGACATCAAGGCCCTCACCCGGCTCTGGCGCATTCGCAAAACGGATTTCTGGATCGCGGTCGTCGTAATGGCGGTCGGCTTGACGGCCGGACTGCTCACCGCCGTGGCGACCGGGGTGGTCGTCACACTCGTGATGGTGCTGCGCGCCCTCAACCAACCGCGCATCCGCGTCGAAGAGACCGATGGAGTTCTGGTGATAACACTGCTCGCGCCGCTCTATACGGCGAACGTACTCGGCACGCAGCAGGCCGTGCTCGCCGCCGTCGGCGATCATCCGGAAACAGAGAGAGTGGTCGTCGACATGACGAGAATCGAGGAGACCTCGGTGACGGTCCTCGACGCGCTCGCCGACCTCGACCGTGAGCTCGCAGGCACGGGCCACTCGCTGCATCTGGCGGGGCTCCCGGATGCGGCGTCCCGCACGGCGGACGGAACGAGCTGGTACCGCGGTCTCCGGGCGCAGGGCAGAACTCACGCGGGAATTGACGAGGCGATCGGAAAGAGCTCATGAACATGGTCCGCCTCCCCGAGGGCTCGTATCGGATGGGCTCGGTCGCGTTCTACGCCGACGAGGGGCCGGTGCACGAGCGGCGCGTGCCGGCGTTCGAAATCGACGAGCATCCGGTGACCAACGAGCAGTTCGCCGAGTTTGTCGAAGCCACCGGCTACACGACGGTGGCCGAGGAGCCCCTCGATGCCGCTCTGTTTCCCGAGCTGACCGCCGATGAGCGTGCACCCGGCGCAATGGTCTTTACCCCCACCTCCGGCCCCGTCGACCTACGGGACTGGCGACAGTGGTGGTCGTGGGTGCAGGGAGCTCGATGGGCCGAGCCGTTCGGACCGGGCAGCACCATCGACGACATACTCGACCACCCGGTGGTTCAGGTGGCGTATCGCGATGCCTCCGCCTACGCGGCGTGGGCCGGCAAGCGGCTACCCACCGAAGCGGAGTGGGAATATGCCGCACGAGGTGGACTCGACGGCGCGAACTTCGCCTGGGGAGACGAGCACGATTCGCCCGCCGACCTGCGGGCCAACCACTGGCAGGGTCGGTTCCCGTACCTCAACACGGGCGCGGCCGGATGGGTCGGTACCAGCCCGGTCGGCACATTCCCGCCGAATGGTTTTGGTCTGTACGACATGACCGGAAATACTTGGGAGTGGACCGAGTCCCCCTACGCGCCCCGCCATATTCTGCCGGGCGCACCTCCTCCCCCACCTCTGGGCGGTCGACTCAACCTCCTTGCCGAACCGGAACCGACGTCGCCGATGCGAGTACTTAAGGGCGGGTCGCATCTGTGCGCGCCCGAGTACTGCCTCCGCTACCGTCCGTCGGCGCGATCTCCCCAGTCCGACGACACCGCGATGACCCACATTGGATTCCGCTGCGCCAGATAGCCGCGGCGATTCACAGATAGCCGCGAAGCCATCTCACCGTCTGCCTTCCCGCCTCGGCGCGCACGTCGGGTTTCGACAGCGACACGTCGTGCAGCGCGTTCTCGATCCGGACCACGGTGACCGTTCGTCCGAGCATGAGCGAACGCTGCGCGACCACCTCGACGTCGAGCGCCGTGTCAGTGTGAAGCATGTCCGCGGTCCAGCGGGGGGAGAGGGTGCTTCGAGTCGACAGCAGCGTGAGTACGGGAGCGTCAATGTGCAGCCCCATCGCGACGCGGGCGTGGCCCGTCAGGACCGCCGAGAGCCAGCCCGGGTGCACCGGGAACCCACGCTCCGGGCGCCATTCGAAGTCATAGTCCCATTCACCGTCGAAGCGGCTCGAGACGCTGCGCGTGTAGAAGCCGAGGTCGACCGCGGGCAGCGTGAATAACGGCTGATATCGAGCTTCCCAGGCGAGAGCGGGCGCTATCGCTTCTCTCACCAACTGCCGCCCTTGAAATTCGAGCCACGGACTGTTGAGCACGAGCGCCGCAACCCGACCCGGGTTGCGGGCAACCCACAGAGCTAGCACGAGTCCCCCGGTCGAGTGACCGACGAGAATGAGCGGCTGCTCATCCCCGATCACCGCGATAGCAGCCTCGATCTCCTCGTCGTAGGCGGCGAGGTCGGAGACGTAGCCGGGAGTCTGTCCGGGGCGGAGGCTGCGCCCGTACCGTCGGAGGTCGAGCGCGTGGAAGCGTGCGCCGTTGTCGTGCCAGAACTGCGCCACGTGACGCTGGAAAAAGTAGTCCGACCAGCCGTGCACGTAGAGAACGTTCGTGTTGCGAGCGACCCCGCGCCCCACGTGCATCCGGGGCGGGGGCGAAAATCGCACGAGCGTGGCGACGACGGGTCCGTCGGGATCCGGCCGCAGCTCGAGGGTGGCGCTCTCGAAGTGGTTTCCGAGCACGTCTGCCTGCCAGGCGGGTCGAACAGTCATGAGATCACACGCGGATCGGCGCCGGATCAGGTATCGAACTCGGCGCGCAGATTCGCTTCGTCGTCGCGGGAGAGGTTGGTCTCTATCAGGTCGCCCCCAAAGCCCTCGAAGGCGTTCGCCACGCGATCAACAACGGCATGGGTGGACAGCACGAACACGGCCGACGTTCCCGGAACGACCTCGGCGCGGATCCTCGCGATGACGTGATCGTCGATGCCGACGTTTCTCAGCGATCCGACGAGGGCGCCGGCGCTCGCGCCCAACGCGGCGCCTGCTATGGGAGCCACGAACAGAAACCCGAGAAACAGGCCGAGCGCGCCGCCGACCGCGCCGCCAGCGCTGACGGTGCTGTTGTATTGCCGCGTGCTCGGTTTTTCCGCCGCCGTCGGCCAACTCACGGCCGCGACATCCTCTAGCTCTATGAACTTTTCCTTTTGCAGGTCGACGAGTATCTGTGCTGCCTCTTCGGCCTTCTCGGCCTCGTCGAACTTCCAGACAGTGAGCGTGTTGTTCATCGTTTCTCGATTCTGTGGTCGGCGCCGAGCAGCTACGAGAGCAGCTTCGTCTTGGCGACAGCGAACTCGCCGTCGGACAGCACACCCTGGGAATGCAGTGCCGCCAGTCTCTCGAGTTCGCCGGTCAGGTCCGGTGCTGCGGCCGCAGAGTTCTGCACCGCGGCGTTTGCGGCAGCGTCGATCTGGGCCTGCTGTTGTTGAGCCGCGTACTGCTCTTGCTCGGCCTGTTCGTTGGCCCGGTCGCGCTGGTGGCGTGCCATTCCGCCGCTCACTGCGCCCGCGGTTCCGGCGACAACCGCGGTGCGTGCGGCGAGCCCGAGCAGTCCGGGGCGGCCGAATCGTCTGAAGAGAGGCATGAGGTGTTCCTTAGCTTTCGGTTTCTAGGGCGGCAAGGGCCGCATTGACGACGGGGGCCGGGATCCGGTCGGAGTGCACGACGAATCCGCCGGCGGCAGTAAGACGAGTGGCGAGCTTCTTAGCCCAGAGCAGTTCGACGACGAGCAGAGCTGCCGAGGTTCCCGGGGGAAGGTCGTCTGCGAGTTCCTGGATGTCTTCGTCGGAGGCGAGGCCGGTCGCCTCGAGCTCGATGGTGCCGAACCCGTACTCGTCTGTCGCGTCTTCGATGTCGACGGACGTGACAGTGCCGTCGGAGCCCTTGGACACGAAGACCAGATCGAGCAGATTGATGGTTTCTGACTCGATGAGTTCGGTTATCGCCTCGAGGATGCCGCCGGACGGCTTGTCGCTATCGAAGGCGATGAGGAGGAACTCGACGGGTCCGTAGGTGAATTCGGTCATGACTTCTTCCTTCTTGATGGTTACTGCGGGCGGGAACGTTAGAAGCTGCCGATGCCTTTTCCGATCGAGGCGACGCCAATCGCCAGCAGCAGGATGCTCATCACGGTGGAATTGTTCTGGACGAGCCATACTCGGAGCGCCTCTAGAGGGGCTCGCATCCGGTCGGACGCGGCCAAGTAGGCGAGAACCGGCACGAGCACCGTGGACACGGCGAGCAGCACGAAGATGGCCACTGTCGCAACCGTCTCGCCGGTGGTGAGTGCGGCGGGCCCGATCACGACCCCCGCCGAAATCGCCATGACCAGGTTTTTCGGGTTCAAGGCGGACAGAAGAAATCCGAGCACCAAGGCCTTCGCCGGCGTCATCGTGTCGATGGCCGACATCCACTTGGGAAGAGCCGCTGTCTCGCCGTGTGCCGGGCGTGACCGCCACTGCTTGGCCGCGAGCAAGAGCAGCACGGCGCCGAGGATAATCTTTATGACGCCCACGACCGGTTTCGCCTCGTCGGGATCCTCAGCAGGGATGAGCGACGAAACGACGGTGAAGACCGTTGTTGCGAGCGCCACTCCGATGACCCATCCGGCGAGGAAGCCGAGGCTCGTTCCCTTTGCTTTTGGGGAGAGCAACATGAGGATGGCGGCGATAACCGGTATCGGGCTGACCGCGATTCCCAGCGCAAGCGGGAGGATGTCGCCAATAGCGGGGCCCATGATCTCGCCTTACTTGTCGTTTGAAGCCGGAAGGTCGGTGCGCAGAGGTGGGGCCTCGGTAGACCCCAGAGCGGCGATTGCGGCTCGGTTCGTTCCGAATACCGTCACGTCGCCCATGAGGTCGAAGTGTCGGAGCTTCTGTTCCAGGTCGGGGCGGACGCGGCTGAGGTGAACAGCGACATGGTGTTCCCCCAGCCACGTGACCACCGCGGCAAAGCTCTCCGCCCCGGTGACATCGATGTCGGTCACCGCCTCGAGATCGAGCACGACGTCGGTCACCGGCACGGACGACGGGGCCCTCACCGCCTTGCGAACCGCGTCTTCGAACACCTGGGCGTTGGCGAAGAACAGTGGAGCCGCAAACCGCAACACGACCAAGCCGGGCACTGTGGCGGTGAACTTCGTGTCGGCGGGCAAGAGCGAATGCGCGGGCGAGTCCGCCACCGTGAGCACGTCGATCGCGGGGTTGGCGGCCCTTCGGGCGAGGTTCACGAGGGCGAGAACAAAGGCGACGACGATGCCGGCGATCGGTCCGAGCAGCACTGCCCCGAGGAAGCACACGGCCCCGATGACAAACTCGAACTTCGCCCGCTTCCACAGCGAGATGAACTCCCGCACACCGAGCAGAGGCAGAATGGCGACCGCGACCACGGCCCCGATGGCGGGTGACGGGATGTCCTCGAGGAGCGCGGTTCCGAAAATGACGAGCAGCAGCGTGCCGACGGCTACGACGAGGGTGGGCAACTGGGTGCGGGAGCCGACCTGATCCATCGCAGCGGTGCGCGAGGTGGAAGAGCCGAGTGTGAACCCACCGCTCACGCCGGCGGCAACGTTTGAGGCACCGAACGCCATCAGATCCCGGTTCGGGCTCGTGCGATAGCCGTTCTTCTCCCCGTAGCTGCGGGCGACGAGAAGACCCTCGGCCATGGTGACCATCGCGAGCGCTATCGCCGACGGAATGAGCTGCAACCAGGAGACCCACGGGATGACCGGCCAGCTAAACGCGGGCGGTCCGGATTCGACCGGTCCGAGAACAGAAACGCCACGCTCGGTGAGACCCCACACCACCACGGCAACGGTAGAGACGACCAACACGACCAGGGCCCACGGCACCGCGCGGGCAAAGCGCCGTCCGGCCACGAGGATAACGACGGCGCTGATCGAAATGACGACGGACCAGCCGTTGACCGTGTTCAGGCCGGTGATCAACCCGACCAGCTTCTCGACGAACTCGGCACCGCTGTCGATCTTCACGCCCAGCATCTTCGCTGTCTGGCTGACGAGTATGTCGAGGGCCAGACCGCCCACGAACCCGATGAGGATCGGCTTGGATAAAAAGGTGGCGAGAAAGCCGAGTTTGAATACCGCACAGAGAGCGAAGACGACGCCGGCGATGATTGCCTGGGCGAACGCCAGCACCAGGTAGCTTTCGCTCCCGGCAACCGCCAATCCGCCCAGCGACGATGCGACCAGCGCAGAAGCGGCGGCGTCTGGTGCGGCGACCACCTGTCTCGACGACACAATCAGGGCGTACACGACGGCCGGAACGATGAGGGAGTAGAGCCCCGCGGTTGGCGGCAGTCCGGCAATCTGCGCGTATCCGATATTCAGCGGCACTGCTATGGCCAGCAATGTCACACCCGCGAAGGTTTCGCGGGGTGCGTTCCGCAGCGTCAGCCCGGGGAGCACTCTCATCGGACCGCCCTCCTCGACGATGTCGCCCTGCACACGGCTGATTCCCACCATCGCTGTATCTCAGCTGTCGCCACAGCGACCTCAAACAATCTCACCCAGTTAGAACGAGCGCGCATGTCAGAACCTGTCGGGCG
This sequence comes from Conyzicola sp., assembly GCF_046714715.1. Taxonomy (GTDB): domain Bacteria; phylum Actinomycetota; class Actinomycetes; order Actinomycetales; family Microbacteriaceae; genus Conyzicola. The sequence continues at coordinate 27,692 of NZ_JBKKAD010000178.1, forward strand.
GAGTGACCGGGGCGGCCGGGAGATCCGACCGAACCGTGGCGGACATGTGGGCGCCTCGCGCTGCGCGGCTGACAGCCTCGACCACGTTCGATGACACGGTCGCGGTGTTTGCGGGATGATGCCAGAAATCAACGACGAAGGTCACCCGTTCGGGTGAAACCGCGATCGTGTGAATCCGCGTGGACTCGCGCTTGTGAACCCCCTCCGCCTCCTGAGCCGCGTTCTGGAAGAACGGCACGAGCTGCTCGAGCCGATCGTCGTCGCCGGTTTCGACCCGAATCTGGATTTCGGAGCGGCGGGCCCCCGCTTCCGAATGGTTGACAACCGGGCTCTGCAGCAGCTGATTGTTGGGCACGTGCACTGTTCGGCCGTCCGACGTGCGGATGACGACGGCGCGGCCGTTCAATTCCCGTACCGAACCGACATACGAGCCAACTTCTATTTCGTCACCGACTTTCACGGGGCGGCGCGTCTGCAGCACCACCCCGGCGGCGAAATTGTCCGCTATACCGCGAAGCGCGAGGAAGACGACCACCGCAACGATGATGGCCGCGGTCAGCAGTGGTTGTAGCGACGCACCTAAGAAGCTCAGGGCGATTCCCACGGACAACAGGATGACCCCGTATTTCACCAAGCGGGCGATGAGTGCTGCCACTTCGGTCGAGATCCCCTGCCACCTGCTTAACAGGGCAACAGTCGCTCGCTTGACAAAGATTGATCCGATCCAGCCGAGCAAAACGATGGCGATCGCCACCGCGACATCCCAACCGCTCACGGTTGCGCTGGCGAGCACGCCCTCCACCGCATCGAGCGGGTCCGTTACTGCGGGCGAGATTCTGCGCATCAGATCAATCCGGTGATGCCCTTGTGAAGCTGAACCACGGCGATGAAGACGAGTAACGCCGCGTTGAGTTGCGTCGTGTGTGCTGCTATCCAGCGACGAAGGCGCTCGAGGGTGGGGGCGGCGCGATCGCCCTTGGCCAGCGTGACGAGTACGGGAACCGCAATCGGAGCGATGGCGAGCGCTACGAAGGCCACGGTGACTATGACCGATTGCGCAGTGGTCGTCGACGCCAACCGGATGTCGAGGGCCGCGAGGATCGCGCACGACAGGTCGACGGGGTTGAGGGCGAAGATGCCGAACCCGAGTATCGCGGACCGCGCGGGGGTGAAGGTGTCCACCGCCCGCAACCAGCCCGGCAGCTGCGGTGCAGCTTGCACGACTTCCTCGGGCGACACGGCCTGAGCCATTTCGACGACGCGACTGCGACCCCGCCGATAGATAAATAGCGCCCCCGCCAGGAGCGTGGCTCCCAGAACGATGCGGACGATAGAGACCCACTGCGGCGGTTCGCCGCGTTCGCTCACACCAACCAGTTCGAAAACAAGAAAACTCAGGCCGAGAGTCACCACAACGGCGGCCGCCCAGCCGAGCAGGAACGCGATTCCATTCCGCCTCGCCTGAGCCGAAAGGAGTACGGCCACCAGTGCCATGATCGCGAGCGGACTCATGACGATCCCGAGTGACAGCGGGATCAGTGCCAGTACGAGATCGAGCACCCGAGTCCTCCCTTCGCGAAGCCCATTACGAGTGCATCGGTTCTTGTCGAACTTCTGTGATCTCCAACCCCATGTCGCCCAGTCGTGCAATAAGCCCGTGCAGCTCTGACTGGTCGCGCAAGTCTCCGATCAGAAGCGTGATGTCCGTGGCGATCTGAACCGCTTTCATCTCGGGAAAGGCGTCTTGAAGGGTCTGGGATGCCGCGTACGGAAGACGTATCTCATACGTGGTCACGACGGGATCCTCCTCAGTTCGGCAGTGACCCGATTATGACGTTCATTGGGAACGCGATTTTCACCCCGCCGAGGTGAATAGCGGTGGCGCGTCCTCGACCGACTTTCCGACCCGGGCGCGTTCGGCCCGTGCCTCCACACGCCGGTCGCGGCGAGTGACTTGCAAACTCGCCCACACCGGGTGGGTGCGGGATGAACGGGCGCGACGACCATGTGAGAGCGGAGTTTTCGCCACACCATTCCATATGAAGGAGATTCACAATGGCAGACCTCATTGTCATCAGTTTCGATACCGAGTCGGAGGCTGAAGGCGCCTACAACCAGGTTTTACAGCTCCAAGAGGACCTCGTCGTCGAACTCGCCGGGTTGGCCCTCGTCAAGGTCGACGGCGAAGGTAAAACCCACGTCGAGACCCCCGGGCCGGTCGGCAAAATCGGGCTTGGCACGGCCAGCGGCGCACTCTTCGGAACGCTTCTCGGCATCCTGTTTTTCATTCCGATCTTCGGCCTGGTCGTCGGTGGTCTGTTCGGCGGACTCTTCGCCGGCCTCGACAAGACCGGGGTGAACGCAGAATTCCGTGAGCGCGTGCGATCGACGGTATCTGCCGGTAAATCAGCGATCGTGCTGTACGCAACGAAGCTCACCGAGGATAAGTTCTCGGCCGCTCTGGCACCGTACAACGGCACAGTCGTGCAGACCTCGTTGTCGGCCGACGACGAGCATGCTCTGGCGCACGACCTCACCGCGAGCAAGTAGACGGTGTCCTGGTTCGGCAGGCGTACTCGAGGATCGGCCACTCCCCCGGCAGATGCGATCCCGCTTGTCGAACCAGGCGCATCCACCACGCGGTACCCGCGCGGCGCGCTCATCCTCGCGGGTCTCGGCGGAGCGACCCTCACCGCTCTCGGTCTATGGGCTCTCCAGTCTTTCTTCGCCCCGTTTTTTCTCGCGCTCGTGCTGACTATCTGCGTGCACCCGCTTCGCGCTCGACTGGAACGCGAGGGTGTCACACGCAGCTTGGCGACCGGCTCGGTGATCGCGGCCGTGTTTCTGCTCCTCGCGGCGTTTGTGACCGCGCTCGTTGTGGCCTTCGCCCAGTTCGCAAACTTGCTGCCACAGTTCGCCCCGCAAATTCGAGAAATCGGACAGGCGGTCTCGGACGCGCTGACTCGGGTTGGATTCGACCAGGACCAGGCGCAATCCATAGTGACCAGCCTCGATCCGGGGCGCATCATGAGTTTCCTCTCCGGCCTGCTTGGGAGCGTCACCACTATCGCTGTGGGGCTCATAGTCGTGCTCACCACGCTGATCCTCATGGCGGTCGATGCGAGTTTCCTTACGACCGTCTTGCGGGAGCTCGCTCCGGCTCGGCCGGGCATGGTCGCGGCGCTTGAGACATTCGCGTCGGGCGTGCGCAAGTACATGATTGCGACGACCGGGTTGGGCGTCGCGCAGGGGGCACTGAACTGGGTGGCCCTGCTCGTGCTCCAGGTTCCCGGGGCCTTCCTATGGGGGCTTCTCGCATTTCTTTGCAGCTTTATTCCCAATATCGGCTATTTCATCGCGATCGTTCCGCCGCTGGTATTCGGATACTTTGTCGGGGGTTGGCCGACCGTTGTAGCCGTGGTGGTCGTCTACGGTGTGGTGAACGCCGTCGTCCAGTCGCTCATACAACCGAGGATCGTGGGTAACGCCGTCGCGCTGAGTCAGACGATCACGTTCGTTTCTGTCCTATTTTGGGCCACCGTCATCGGCCCCATCGGCGCGATTCTGGCAATCCCCCTCACGTTGCTCGTGCGCGCGATTCTCGTCGATTCCGACCCGGAGACGCGATGGTGGCGACCCGTGCTCGGCGATCTCGCCGAGACCAAAATCCATATGAAAAACGACGACGAGGCCGCGAAGAGCAAGCGGCGCTCTACAACCGACGCACACGATGAGAGACGGCAGGGGTGATGAAGAACGGGCAAGACGCTTTGGCGCGGCGCAGCGGATGGTGGGGCGCGTTCGCCGGATTGATCATCGCTGTGCTCATTGCCTATCCGCTATCGGTGACTTTTGCACTAGCAACGCACCCCGCCTCGCAGCGGCTGTTGGGCGGTCCGCTCGATGACCCCTCACGCGCCGGCTACGCGGCGTTCTGGTGGCTGCTGACCCTCCTCATCGCAGCCCTGCCCTTCGTGGTGGGTTTCGGCATCGCGAAACTCTCGACCAAGGGCCTCCGTATCCTGGCGTCGATCGTGGCGATATTTGTGATCGCGATCGTGGTCCTCGGCCAGCTCTTCGTGTTCTAGGAGCGGCGTGTGTTCGAAGCGATCGGCACGCTCCTCCCCCTCGCGCTGGCGGTCGCGTTGAGTTCCGTCCCGATCACTGCCACGACGTTCATCCTTCTCTCTGCGAATCGCGATCGCACATCTCTGCCCTTCCTCGCCGGCTGGATTCTCGGGATCTTCGGCGTCGCCTTTGGTTTTGCCCTCGGGTTCAGCGCTCTGCCGCAGGTCGCGGGGCCGCGGGAACAACCGATTATCGGCATCATCGAGATCGTTATCGGCGTGGCCCTTATCGGGTACGCGGTGAGCGCGTGGCGTCGAGTCGCGAGTCGCGGCCCGCGCCCGACGCCCAAATGGTTGACCGCGGTTGGCCGACTGGGACCGGTCGAGGCGTTCGGGCTTGCCGTCGGGATGAACTTTCGCCCGAAAGCGCTGCTATTGAGCGCGGCCGTCGGAGTTGGGCTGAACGGAGCGACTGTCGGTTTCCTCGGGTCGATCCTGAGCCTCGCGATCTACACGCTGATCGGTGCTTCCACGGTGATCGTGCCGGTGGTCTTCACCTACGTTTCGCCGGCAAGAGCTGAGCTCGCGTTGGTGCGTGTCCGCGGCTGGTTTTCGGTCAATAGTGCCATCGTGACGGTGATCGTCGTCGCGATGACCGGAGTCGTGATCGCGGGAAACGGCCTGACCAGGCTCTGAGCTTTTCACCCGATACGGGCTAGTTTCCGGTCTTAAGTGAGGAAAGCTGGCCTGACGGGGTTTCACCTACTAGCCTCCGACGTGAGGGGTGGCAGTGCCCCTCGTTCTGGGGAGGAAGCTCGCCATATGCCAAGCATGTCGATTGACCAGCAGGGATCAGTATTCATAGCTCCTCGCCCTTCCGAAGCGCTCCTGCGGAGGAAGCGATTGGGATCTGTTCTCGATGCCGCCGGTCAGGCCGAGCTGATCACCGTGTGGGCCACAGCGGGTGCCGGCAAGACCACCCTTCTCTCGTCGTGGGCTGATGATCTCCGTCATCGGGGCGAGGCTGTGGCCTGGCTGAACATGTCGGGCACGCGCTCGGACGATAAGTCGCTGGAGGCCCTCGTCGAGCAGGCCTTCGCGGATGTCCCGGACGGGGCGGGCCAGAGGGCGATCTTCATCGACGACGCTCATCTGGTGAGCGGCCACGGCGACCGGTTGTGGCTCTCGCAGCTTGCGAGCGATCCGGCACCCGGTGTGCGGGCGATAGTTGCCGGACGTTACCAGCCGGTCCCGATGCCTCAGCTGCCGAACGGGCATCGATTGATCGAACTGCGGTCGGGGGACCTAGCGTTCACCGCGTCGGAAGCAGCTTCGTTTTTCGACCAACGCGGAATCCGGTTGTCATCCGGTCAACTCCGAAAAATTCTCGAGCGCACAGACGGTTGGGCCGTGGCGCTGGCGATGATGGCCGATCGGCTGGAGAGCACCGCGGACGTCGACACATTCATCGACGAATTTTCTGCCGACCACCGCAGTGTGGCCGACTACCTCGTGACCGAGGTTATGGCCCGGCAACCCGATGCGCGCAAGCGGTTCTTGATGCAAACCAGCGTGGTCGATCAGCTATCCGTTCCGCTCGCGGTTCACCTCACGGGCCGGTCGAACGCGGGAGAGCTGCTGGAGGAGTTGGAGCAGGAGAACACGCTCGTGCGAAAAGACGACGGACCGTCGCCGACATTTCACTATCACGCGCTTCTCCGAAGCCATCTTCAGGCGCAATTGCTGCGCCATGACTATGCGGATGCCACGGAAATGCACAGGTCTGCCGCGGAGTGGTTCACAACCCACGGCAGGCCCGATCTCGCTTTGGAGCAGGCGCTCTGCACTGACGATCCCACCGCTGTTTCCCAAATCCTTGAGATGTCTGGAACGAACCTCGTTTTCGCCGGGAAGACGGCGCTCGTGCGTCGAGCATTGCGCGCTGCAGAACAAGCTGGCGCGAGCTCCGCGACGACGGATGTTCTGGAAGTTATGCTCGCGGCTCCCAACTTCTTCGACCGGCTGGCGGCAAACCACCATCTAGCGCTCGCCAACGAGCGCAAGTCGACCCTGCCGCCCCATCTGCACACCATCTACGCCGCACTCGTGGCGATGCGTGTTTCAGGGGCCAAGAACATCGACGTCGCGCTCGCGCAGCTCGATCTCGCCGAGTCAGCGATGGACTTCTCGCCCGCGGACCCGTTGACGGACGAGGCCGCGCTCGACGCGAAGATTTTCGCCGAAGCGGCGAGAGGGTGCGCAGAGCTGGAAAGGGGCAACGGAGCAAACGCCTCGCTTCTCTTGCAGGCGGCAGCTCAGAGCGCGGGAATGGACCAGCGACCGTGGCTCGCTCTGCTCTTGCTCGACATGGCGGCTAAGTCAGCGGCAAGCGCTGGTAGGTGGCCGGAGGTATCCGCCGTCGAATCGCTCATGACGTCGACCGTGCGGCAGATCGGGAAACCGGGAGACCTCGTGTCGGCCCTGGCACAGGTGACGGTCGCTGCGGCGAACTACGCCAGTTGTGAAGAGGTGTCGCCGGCGCGCCTCTCCGAGGTCGTCGACGCCGGCGAGCGGACGCTTGATGCGGGTCTAATCGTGCCCGGTCGAGTTCTCGCGACCCTTATGGCGGTCGATGGAAATCCGAATCCTCGTTCTGCCTTCGACAACCTCGACCGGATCCTGCAGGGAGCCGCTCAACTCCATCCGCGCATGCTGGCAACGAGCGCCTACCGATACGTCGATCTGACATTCCGATTCCGGGGCAAACAACGAGCTCGCGAGGTCGTGCGCCTCGTGGGCTCGGTGCTCGGCGTCGACAGCACCGACTACAGACTGGTTACCGCGCTGCTTCAGGGCGGTACGTCGCACGAAAGCACCGAATCGCTCGAGCTGGAATCGGCTCTCGAAAACGGTGCTCGCGTCTGGTATCCCTCGAACCTCGTGCTCGGCTGGCTGACTCTCGGCCACTGGGCAGAAGCGAGCGGACGCTCCGCTGTTGCCGACGCGCGCCTCCACCGAGCACTGGAGCTTGCCGAGCAGATGCAGTCGCGTCGCCCCTTCATGGCATCCGCCGGAATGGGGGCTCGGCTCATCGAGCAGCGGCTGGGCCGGCTGGGCACGCACGAGGTCTTCGCTCAGACCGTAACGGCGGCGTACGCCCGCATCTACCCCGTCTGTCTGAGTCGGGCCAGCGACGCAGCGATTCTCACGCGCAAGGAGCACGAGATCCTGCGTGAACTCCCCCACCACCAAAGCATTTCCGACATCGCGGGCAAGCAACAGTTAAGCGCGAACACCATCAAGACGCACCTCCGCTCCATCTATCAGAAGTTCGGTGTGAGCGGACGTTCGGAAGCTGTGAACTATGCGATGCAGGCGGGGCTCATCTAGCCGTATCGCGGCGGTCCCCGGTGATCCAGGACCACCACTCGGCGCTCCGGCTCCCGCGCCGAATCAGCGACGCCCTCGCGGTCAGGGTGAGCGGCACTGCAAGAATCGCGCCAGGGGGGCCGATCACTATGGTCCAAAAAATCACAGATCCGAACGCTAGCGTCTGCGAGAGACGCACGGCCTCGCCCACGAACCGCGGCTGAATAAACGTCTGAAGCACGACGTTGATGAGACAGTACGTCGTGAAGACGATAAGGGCGGTCACCCACCCGCCGGATAGAAAAGCGAACGTGACCGCGGGTATCAACCCGAGCACGAAGCCGATATTGGGGATGAAGTTCGTGACGAACGCGAGGATACCCCAGACGAGCGCGCCCGGTACGTTGAGAATGAGAAGCAGAACCGTGTCGAGCGTGGCGACGATCGCCCCGAAGACCGAACTGACGGCGAAATAGCGCCGCACGGCGGCGGTCAGGCCGACGAGCGTATCCAGCTGCGATCTCCTCACTTCGGCGAAGTGAGCGCGGATATCGTTAAAACGTGCGGAGTCCACGCTGAGGAAGAAGATGTACACCACCACGAGCGCCAAAGCCGTGGCCTGACTCACCAGGTAGGCGACTAGCGACTCAGCCGCCGCGAGCATGACTTCGGGCTGCAACCAGTCGCCGGCGCTCTCGGCGCCTCGCCGAGTAAGACCCATCGCTCGTGAAAATTCGACTACGGCCACGGAAGCCGAATCGAGAGCAGCGGAGAACTGCGGAAGCAGCCGCACGAACTGCGCTGCGGCGGCGAATATGAGCGCCGCTATACCCAGCAGAATTGCGTACGCGACTGCCATCAGAGCTGCGGTGGCGACCCATCGACTTCCCGTCTTCCGCCGCACTAGGGCGCGAACAGGAAAAGCGATCACCACGATCACAGCGGCCATCAGAATCGGCGCAAAAAAGTCGCGTCCCCAGGCGAGCCCCACGACCAGCACGACAGCGGCGGCGGCGTTCACGAGCCAGCTCCCCCGGACACGGGAGGAGTCCGACCCTTCACGACCCCCGTTTTCTGCCGCCATGGCCTCAGTCTGTCCGGATGGCCGTCTCCGCATGTCACGCCAATAAGGTGACATTCGGGCAGGACGGACAATGTCCTCCGTGCAGCGAAGCGACTATTGCTTGAGCATGGCGACGGCGAGCTTGTGTTCGTCGTCGATGAGATGGGAGTGGTCGTCGTCGCCGAGGTCGATGCGCACCCAGTCGACGGTCCCGGTGAAGCAGTTATCGGTGGCCCCGTAATCCGGTGAGACGGGCGAGGCGAGGTCGGCTCCGACGTCGACGGTCTCGTCGAAACTGAATTGGAATGGGATTGTCTTCTCGATGCGGCCTTCGCCGAGTTGCTGATCGTCTGCGAACAGGGTGACCAAGCCGCCCTTCGCGACTCCCCCGCCGTCGTAGGCGAAGTGGGCGCGCAACTCGTGGTCGCCGGCCGGCACGTCGACGTCCGAATGGATGACCGTCACCTGTATCCCCAGAAGGCTGTAGGCGAAGGCCAGCTTGCCCTCGTGAGCGTAGAACGACCAGCCGCCGTATGCACCGCCTTGCGCGATGAGCACACCATCGGCGCCCGCCTCCGGCACGGTGGTCTTCGCGGTGACCGTCCACGACTTGTTCTTAATGTTGATCGTGGTGTTCTCACTGAGGCGTTTCATGCCGGGATAGAACTTCTGGCTGTCGCTGACGATGAGTTGTGGCCGCCCGGCGATGTCCGGGTTCATCCGCTCCGCGGAACGGATATCGAGCGGCAACACGTTGAAGCGGGCCGCCTGAATGAGGAACAGCTGCTGCAAGTGTGCGAGTTTTTCCGGTTCCGCGGCGGCGAGGTCGTTGGACTGCGTCCAGTCTTCGTCGACGTTGTAGAGCTCCCACACGTCGTCGTCGAGCCCGTGAGTGGAACCCTCCCACGGGTTCTTGTGTTTGGCGACGGCCGTCCAGCCCTTGTGGAAGATCGCGCGGTTGCCGAGCATCTCGAAGTACTGGGTGGTGTGTCGCTCGTCCGCGTCGGCCTCAGCGAACGTGTAGTTCATCGCGGTGCCCTCGTAGGGACGCTGGGTGACGCCATTCACCGTGGTGGGCTCCGGTATCCCCGCCGCTTCGAGCACCGTAGGTGCGACGTCGATGACGTGGCTGAACTGGTTGCGGATGCCGCCCTTTTCCACGCCGCCGTTCGGCCAGCTGACGATGGTGCCGTTGCGTGTGCCGCCCCAGTGGCTGGCGACCTGTTTGGTCCACTGGTAGGGGGTATCCATTGCGTGAGCCCAGCCGACCGCGTAGTGGTTGTACGAGAGAGGTGTGCCGATGTCGTCGATGTGGTCGGCCACGTACTGCTCGGTCTCGATGTCGTTCATGTGGTTGATCGTGAAGCCCTCGTTCGTCGTGCCGTGCATCGAGCCCTCGGCACTTGCGCCGTTGTCGCCGATGATCACATAGACGAGGGTGTCGTCGAGGATGCCGAGCTCTTCGTACGCGTCGAGCAGGCGTCCGACGTGGTGGTCGGCGTACGCCAAGAACCCGGCGTAGACCTCCATCTGGCGGGCCAGGGCGGGCTTGATCACGTCGCCCATCTCGTCCCACGATGGAATACCGGCGCTGCGCTCGGTGAGTACCGACTCGGGCGGGATCACGCCGAGATCGAGCTGTCGGGCGAAGGTCTCTTTGCGGATCTCGTCCCAGCCCATGTCGAACTGACCCTTGTACTTGTCGGCCCACTCCGTCGGCACATGGTGCGGCGCGTGCGTGGCGCCCGGCGCGAAGTAGGTGAAGAACGGAACATCCGGCACGAGCGATTTCTGCGCCCGCGTCCATGCGATCGCCTTGTCGGTCATGTCGCCCATGAAGTGGTAGCCCTCCTCGGGCGTTCCCCACGGCTCGACCGGCACCGTGTTCTCGTACAGCGCGGGGTACCACTGGTTGGTCTCGCCGCCGATGAAGCCGTAGAAGTATTCGAATCCGTTGCCGGGGCTCGGCCAACCACCGAACGGACCGACTTCGCTCGCCTGCCAGACGGGGACTTCATGGCATTTGCCGAACTGCGACGTGTTGTACCCGTTGAGCTTCAGCGTCTCCGCGAGCGGAGCGCAGCTGTTCGGTCGCAGCGAGTTGTACCCGGGAGCAGAGGTCGCGATCTCGGTGATTCCGCCCATGCCGACCGTGTGGTGGTTGCGGCCGCTCAGCAGCGCCGCCCGCGTCGGCGAGCACAGCGCTGTGGTGTGGAAGCGCGTGTACTTGAGTCCCGCGGCCGCGACGCGCTCGAAGTTCGGCGTCTGCACTGGCCCGCCGAAAGCGCTCGAGGCGCCGAAGCCGGTGTCATCGATCAGGACCACGAGCACATTGGGCGAGCCCGCGGGCGGCCGAATCGGCTGGATCGGCGGGTAGTGGGTGTCGGGATCGGTGGCGTCGTACGTGACGGTTCCCGTGTATGCGAGGTCGGGGACGGGAAGGCTGGAACGCCGGGAATCTATAGACATGACACTCCCAAATTCGTGGCGGCCACGTCAGCTCGCCTGTTGGGACGAGCGTAAACGGATCGATTGCCGGCGATCTCACCTCATCAGAATGACTTACGTTCCGGTGACAATGCCGTTTAGTTTGGATCACGCCCAGCCTCCGCGTACCGTTCACGGATGGTAATCCGAGAAAGCCGCCCCGCCCGACGTTGGCTCGTGGCCACCACCGAGTACGCCGGACTCACGGCGTACACGGGCGGCATCGGCAGCCATTACGCGGCGCTATTGCCTGCGATCGTCGAATCGGGCACCGCCGTCGACCTGATGGTGTTCTCGACCGGTCCGCTCAAGGCGAGCGCCGACCTGCGCGGCGTGCGGCTCGCGCGTCACGTCGATCTCGGGCGGATGCCGCGCGTGTTCGCGCTGCCGCTGCGCGCCCTGCTCGTGCGCGCGGCGGCGGCCCGTTCCGACTACGACCGCATCTTCCTCGCCGAGTGGGGCGGCCTCGGTGCGGCGCTCCCCCGGCGGGCGCCGCTCGTCACGAACCTCGCGACGAGCATGCGGCTCGCGAACGAGATCTCCGGCCTCACCCCCGAAATGCTCCCTCGCGCCACCCGAGCCGCCGTGGCGGTGCAGAACGCGCTGGAAGGCCGGCAGATCACCCGGTCGCACGGAGTGGTGCCGATCTCGCGCGCCATGCTGCTCTGGGCAGAGTGCCAATACCCCGACCTCCCTCCCGCTGTGGTCGTGCGCAACTGCATCGACGTGGCCGCCGTCGTCGACGCGGCTTCGACGGCGGGACTGCCCGTCGGCTGGCCGGAGGGAGACGCTCCCGTCGTGCTCTTCCTCGGGCGCCTGGAACGCAGAAAGGGGGTGACGGATGCCGTGCGCGCGTTCGCCGAGGTCGCGTCGCGTCACCCGGAGGCCCGGTTGGTGCTCGCCGGTGCGAGCGGCGACAGTCGTTTCGAGCCGACCAAGGAGGCCTTGCTCGAGCTGCTGCCCGCGCAGGCGCGGGAGCGTGTCTTCTGGCTCGGACACGTGGCGGACGCCTCGCTGTACCGCGGCATCCGCGAGGCGACCGTCGCCATCTGCCCGTCGCCGTGGGAGGGCTTCGGCAACGTGGCCCTAGAGATCAAAGCGGCGGGCTGCCCGCTGGTCTGCACGACCGGCAGCGGATTCGACGATTTCTGCGTGGACGGCGAAGACAGTCTTATGGTGCCGCCCGCGGATGCCGCGGCCCTGGCAGGCGCAATCATCCGCTTCCTCGGTGACAGCCATCTGCGCGACCGCCTTACCCGCACCGCCTCGCAGCGTGTGTGGCAGTTCGCGCCGGGCGTAGTGGCTGCCGCCCTGGTGTCCGCGGCCGATCAGTTGGTCGCGAGCAGCCGCCGGTAGAGGTCGGCGTGTGTTGTGGCGACGGCGAGGTCGTCGACCGCGCGCAGACCACGCCGCCGCGCCAGCTGCTCGAACCGAGCAGTCGTGCCCGCGAGCGTGGACCCCGGTGCCTCGGCGAGTTGACGCAGGGAGACCGCCAGCGCCTCGCCGCCCGGATCGGGGGTGAACGACGCCACCGAAGGAAAGGGGTGTTGATCGGCGTAGTAGCCCGTCGCCGGCGCGGCCACCGGAACGCCGAGGTCCCAGCAGAGTTCGAGCCAGCCGGAATGGGTGCCGTAGCCGTAGGGCAGGACACACGCGTCGAGGGCGGCGAGAGCCTCGGCGAGGTCGTCGTCGCCGAGCCGGTCGTGTTCCACGAGCGCGATCCGTGCCGACCCGCGGCAGATCTCCCGCACGCGATCGCGCACACGGGGATCGCGCACCCTCCGGTGCATCCGGATCTCGCCGACCGCGTCGAGTCCGTCGGCCGCCAGCGAATCGAGGGCGGCGACCAACGCGACCACCATCTGCTCGGCGGCAATGTTCGACCGCAGGTCTTTGAGGTGCATCCCCACCCGGAGCGTCTCGTCGCCCCGCGCCCGCTCGACCGCGCGCGGCGGGGTCGTGAGCAGGGCGGGATGCGCGACCACTTGAGCGCGCCGGCCCCACCGACGGGCGATCTCGGCGGCGGCCCCGGGCGTCAGGGTGAGCAGCGCGTCGGCGCTCGGCACGAGCACGTCGAGCTGGCGCTCGTAGACGCTCTGATCGACCAGCTGCGGGTGCACGAGGTCGTGCACGGTGAAGACGACGGGCCAGTTCGCGTCGTGCGCCGCATCCAGGGTCGCCTGCAACCGTTCGGGAGAGAACGACTCGGTGCCGAAGTGGATGTGGAGGATGTGGGCGTCGGCGGCGTGGTCGTCGATCCAGCGGGGATCGAGCGCGACGGGCGGCCACCACTGACCGAGGGGTGCGCCATCGGGACGGGGATCGTCGAGCACGTCGATTTCGGATGACGCGGACACACTGCGCACGTAGGGGTGCCCGGCGGGAATGGACACCACCCGCACGGTGGCCGAGGGCTCGCGGGGTCCGTCGGCGCCCGCGGTCCACTCGGGCGCGATGAGCTGTGACACGTCGTTCCTCCCAAAGCGGGGCGAACTGCTCCACGCCTCCCGTCAACTTACGCCGAACGTGCCGAACGGCAGAACCGACGGTATCGCCTTGACATCGGCCGCGCCGGTCGTCACCATTGCCCAGATGCCGACCCCAGAAACGCCGTACCTGCTCGTGGTCGGACCCGCACACCACGGGGTGACCCGCTACGCCGGCGACCTCGCCGCGGCGATAGGCGGCGAGTCCGGCGCGACACCCGCGGTCATGCCCGCGCGCACGCACGCACACGTCACCGACCGCATCTTCGGCTCGTCTCCCGAGGAGGCCGCCGAACGCATCGAGACTCTGGGGGCGTCGACGCGACTCAGCATCACCCTGCACGATGTGCCGCAGGAATCCGACGGCAGCAACCTCGGTCGCCGGATCGACGCGTACCGCCGGTTCATGGGGGCCGCGAACGGCGTGGCCGTGAACAGTAGGCACGAGGCGATGCTGCTCGACGAGCACCTCGGCAACGCCGCGCGAGACGTGCGCGTCATCCCGCTCGGAGCGCGCACGGCGCGGCCGGCCGCCCGGCCCGAGGCTGGCGAGCCCCGGGCTAATACCGTGCTCATCAGCGGTTTCGTCTACCCCGGCAAGGGGCACCTCGAGGCGATCCAGGCCGCAGCCGCGGTCGGCGCGGCGGGCCCCGGGACCGCGACCGTCGTCGCGGTCGGAGCACCGTCGGCTGGCCACGAGCGCGATGCCGGCGAGCTGCGGCGCAGGGCATCCGAGCTGGGTGTCGACTTCCGCGTGACGGGGTTCCTCGACGATGAGGAATACCAGAGCGAGCTGCTGTCCGGCGGCGTCCCCCTCGCGGCGCACCAGCACGTGTCCGCGTCGCGGTCCATCCTCGACTGGGCGGAACTGGGGCGCCGCGCGCTCGTCATCGACTCGCGGTATTCGCGTGAGATGGAAGCGTTGCGACCCGGCTCGATCGACGTGTTCCGGCCGGATCAACTCGCCGAAAAGCTGGAGGCGGCGTGGCGCGACCCGCAGTCGACCTGGCTCGCGCCGTCGACGACCCTGTCGCCAACCCTCGACGACGTGGCCGGCGAGTACCGCGCCTGGTGGCGGGGGCTCGAATGAGCGACGGTGGGCCTACAGAAACCCTGCGCAGAGCCGGCGGCTGGGCGCTCCCCCACAACCGGTGGGATCTGATCGCCGACGAGCGGCCCGCCGCCCTTCCGACGGTGTCGGTGGTGATCGCCCACTACGCGCAGCCGCGCGAACTGGCCCGCACCCTGCTGGCGCTCGAGCGCCAGGACTATCCGCGCGAGCTGGTCGAGATCGTCGTCGCCGACGACGGCTCGCCCGAGCCCCCTCGGGTCGCCGGGAACGTGCGGGTGGTCACTCAACCGGACCGGGGATTCCGGGTGGCTGCCGCGCGCAACCGCGGGGTCGAGGCCACCCACAACGAGGTGCTTGTGTTCCTCGATGCCGACACGTCGCCGGAGCCCGACTACCTTCGCCACATCGTGCGGCTGCCGTCACTTACCTGGGACGCGGTGACCGTCGGTCGGCGCCGTCACGCCGATTTCGCGTCGGTCTCGCCCTCGGCAGCGATACCCGACGCCGGCCGTGCGCACGAAGTCGACGAACCGGCCTGGTTGCGCGAGGCTTACGCGGGCACGAATAATCTGCTCGACGCCGACCACCGCGTCTACCGGTTCGTTATCGGCGCGGTCGTCGCCTGCACCCGACGGTTCTTCGACGAGGTCGGCGGGTTCGACGAGTCGTTCAGCAGGTACGGCGGCGAAGACTGGGAGTGGGCCTACCGCGCCTGGCTGCGCGGTGCCGTGCTGGCTCACGTGCCCGAGGCGGTCGCGTGGCACGACGGTCCCGATCGGGCGGTGCGGGAGCCCGGAGCGCTGGGCGCCAAGAACGCCGAGGTACTGGCGCTGGCCGACCTGATCCCGGTCGACGGTTCCCGTCCGCGGGCAATGACCGCCGCGAAGGCCGACATCGTGATCACGGGGCCACGGGCATCCGGAACCGAGGGACAGCTGTTCGTCAGCCGGGACTCGGCGCTGGCCGAACTGCCCTCGGCGGAGATCGCAAGCGACAGGTGGAACACGCACGGCCGCTTCGACCGGGTACGCATCCGCGTCGAGCTCGACCGCCCGGTTCGCGTCGCGCCGGGCGGCCTGGCCGATGCGCTGGCCGCCGTCGAGAGTGGCGAGTACGCGCGGGTCGTGCTGCGACAGTCCGACGGCACTCGCCTGCTGCGCCTCGTCAGCACGCGCGCCGAGGCGCGCCAGAACCGCTGGGGCGGTGACCCGCTGTTGCCGGACCTCGAGCTCGTCGACCCCGGTGTCATCGCGCTCGACGCCGAGGTCGACCTGGAGGGCTACCTCGGCGGCTGGGCCTAGTACTTCTTCGGCACGGTCCAGTGGCTTCCGAACTCGGCGTCGAAACCCGCCGGTTCGAACGGGCTGTAGCCTCCGGCCGGATAGCTCGTGAGTTCGCCGAAGACGATGCGCCCGTCGAGGTGGTACAGGTCGACCCGCACGAAGTCGGTGTCGGCGCCGAGCGTCTCGGCGATGCGGATCATCTGCGCCAGCCCGCTCGGCGGCTCGTGAGGCGGATCGGCCCACGGTGGTCCCCCGCTGAGCGGGAGGTGGCTCCAGTCGGGGAGGTAGAAATCCTGCGTGCGCCGGTCGAAGCGGCCGTCGTCGACCTGGATGTAGCGGCACACACCGTGGAAGACGAAGAACTTGAAGTCGTCGGGGATGCCGCCGTCGGGCCCGACCAGCAGTTCTTCGAGGATGAGCTGCCGCGGCACCCCGCCGTAGGCCCACTCGCGATTCGGCCCCTGCCCGAACAGCTGCTCGAGCCAGCGGGCGCCCAATCGCGCCATGGCCGCCCGGTCGGCGTGGGCGGGCAGCACGTGGCGGTACACCCAGCTCGCATCCTCGGTGGGCAGTCGCGTGGCAGGCGACGCCCGGTGTGACACGACGAACGCCGCGCCGCTGCCGTGGGTCGGCTTGAGCACGAACTCGTCGGGCAGGTCGGTGTCGAGCAGGATCCGCGGGTCGGGGCTGATCGCGTAGGCCACGGGCAGGTAGCCCTCCCCAATGCGGTCGGCGACGTAGTTTCGCACCGCCGCCTTGTCGGCGAAGGTCGTGATGAGGGGGCGGTGGTCGCGCAGCATCTTGTAGCGCACCTTCTCGGTGAACGTGACGGGGCGGCGGGAGGCCCAGAGCCGCCACGCGCGCACGAGCCGGCTGCGTTCGCGCGGCCGCGCACCCCCGGAACGCTGGCGCCGCCGGTGGGCGACGAACGCGAGGCGTCGACGCCAGCGCCGCAGCGGATTCGCTTCCGCGAGCAGGGCGGCGACCCCGTGCCATCCGTCTCCCCCGCGCCGAGTCGATGCCGCGCGCATAAGCGGGTCGAAGCGGATGCGGCGTTCCGGCCCCAGATGGATCGCGGCGGCAATCCCGAACCCGAGTTCGGGGCTGTCGCGCGCCACGAGCGCGCTGACCGATCGCCAGTCGGAGGCGCGAACCGCCCAGTTGGTCGAGGATAGCGGCGGACGCGCCAGCAGCACGCTCACCAGCAGCCGACGCGCGCCGTCGACAACGGCGCCGAGCGGGCCGGGGCGGCTGATCGGTCCCGTGAGCGCAGCCAGGTCGGGATCGAGCTGGAACGACCGGGCGACGAACCCGGCCCAGTGTGGCCCGACCACGCAGTGCGCACCCACGAAGGCGATCACACCGTCATGCGGAGACGAGTCGGCGACGCCCTCGCCGACAACCACGACCGTCACGGTCGGCAGCGGCCTGACCTCGACGGCGAGCCTGTCGTCGGCGGGTATGTCGCGGGCGCGTGACGTCATCGGCCCACGCTAACCGCAATCCCCTCGTGCGCGCGGCCGGCGCTGCCGGCTGGTAGGCTGGGTGTTCTGCAAATGAGACAGCAGGACCCGACAGTGTCGGGGCAATATGACTCCGGGTGAATCATCCGGGGTCATTTTTGTATCCGGGGTCGAGTGTTCAGGGAATCGTCGCGACAGCCTCGATTTCTACCAGGGCACCCGCTCGCGCCGGCGCGAGCGCCAGCACCGTGACCGCGGTGCGTGCGGTCCACACCGCGCGGCTCGCCTCGTAGGCCGGGTCGGGGTCGACGCCCGGGTCGAGGTAGATCGTGAGCTTGGCGGTGTGCGCGGCATCGGTGCCGGCCGCGGCGAGCACGGCCAGCACGTTGCGCAGCGCCTGCTCGGTCTGCGCCTGCAACCCCTCGAGCAACACGCCCTCGGCGTCGACGCCGTTCTGGCCGCCGACATAGAGCGTCGGGGCGACCGGCAGGATCATGCCGTGCGCGAAGGCCGGATTGCTCGGCAGCCCGGGCGGGTCGACGGGAGTAATGGCGTCGGTCATGTCGGCTCGCCGAACGCCACCCGGAACCCGACGTGGCTCATACCCGTGTCGATCGCCTGGCCGCGGCGTGCCGCCGGACGGTAGCGCTGGCAGTAGCTGTCGGCGCAGAGGAACGATCCGCCTTTCACGACCTTGCGGGGAACCTCGAAGGCGCTGCCGGGTTCGATACTCGAGACCTCCGGCACGCAGCATCCGGGCGCCTCATTGTGCGCGGCGTACCAGTCTGACGTCCACTCCCAGACGTTGCCGGCCATGTCGTAGAGGCCGAAGTCGTTGGGCGGGAACGACCCGACCGGCGTCGTCGAGCCGTAGCCCGGCCGCGCCCGCCACGGAAAGTCGCCGTGCCAGAAGTTGGCGAGGTGGGCGTCGGCCGGTTCTGGGTCGTCGCCCCAGGTGAAGGATGCCGCGTGCCTGCCGCCGCGAGCCGCGAGCTCCCACTCCGCCTCTGTCGGCAACCTGCCGCCGACCCATTCCGCGTAGGCGGCGGCGTCTTCGTGGGCGACGTGAACCACGGGGTGGTCGGCACGGTCGGCGATCGTGGATCCGGGCCCGACCGGGCGGCGCCAGTTCGCGCCGGGAACCCACGCCCACCACTGGCTGAGGTGACGCAGGTCGGCCGGTCCGGGCGTGCCGGTGAACACCATCGACCCCGGTTGCAGGTTCTCGGCCGGGGCGCCAGGGAAGGCCTCAGGGTCCAGTGGCCTTTCGGCCACGGAACGGTACCCGGTCGCCCGGGCGAACGCCGCGAACTCGCGGTTGGTGACCGGGGTGCGGCTCATCCGGAAGCTCTCGACCCGCGCCGGGTGCGCGGGCGCCTCCTCCGGGTAGTGACGGTCGGAACCCATGCTGAATTCCGCGCCCTCGATCACCACCAGCTCGGCCGCGGGCGCGATGACCCCCATTAGTCACCGCCCGCGAGGAACGATTGCAGTTTCTCGACGGCCTGGGAGATGTTGAAGCTCGCGGCCTTCTGGCGGGGCGGGAACTCGTGGAAGGTGGCGAGGAACTCGCCCATCAGGCTTTGGGCGGCGAGCACGAGATAGGCATTGTTCAGCAGCCAGTCGTAATAGGTGTTCGACGTGACATCCGCTCGCTCGAACGGGTCGGTGCGCAGGTTGTACAGCTTGGGAACGCGCAGCTCGACGAACGGATCGGCCCAGACGGCGAGGGTGCCCTGGGTGCGCTGCTCCATGAACACGGCCTTCCAGTTATCGAAGCGCAGCGCGAGAACGTCGCCATCGTCGGAGAAATATACGAGTCCCTTACGCGGGCTCCTCTCCTCCTCCCCCGTGAGGTACGGCAACAGGTTGTACCCGTCGATGTGCGCCTTGAACTCGGTGTCACCCACCGTCGTCGACGCTTTGAGGCGCTCGACGACGTCGAGGTCACCCGCCGCGGCGAGCAGGGTAGGGAGCCAGTCGTGATGCTGGACGATCTCGTTCGAGACGACGCCGGCGGCGATGTGACCCGGCCAGCGGACCATCTCGGGAACCCGGAACGCACCCTCCCAGTTGGTGTTCTTCTCGCTGCGGAAGGGGGTCATGCCGCCGTCGGGCCAGGTGTTCATGTGCGGACCGTTGTCGGTGGAGTAGATCACTATGGTGTCGTCGGCGATTCCCAGCTCGTCGAGCTGGTCGAGCAGCTCGCCGACGAGCAGGTCGTGGTCGATCATCGTGTCGTGGTACTCCGACTGCCAGCGGCCGGCCTGTCCGACGCTCTGGGGCTTCGGGTGGGTGCGGAAGTGCATGTGGGTGGTGTTCATCCAGACGAAGAAAGGCGTCTGCGTATCGCTGGCCCGCGCGATGAAGTCCTTCGCGGCAGCGGCGAATTCGTCGTCGACGTCTTCCATCCGCTTCTTCGTCAACGGCCCGGTGTCTTCGATGCGCTGGCGGCCGCGTCGACCGAACCGGCCGTCGTCGGTGTCGTCGTCGACGTCGCTCGCCCACGAGTGAATGACGCCACGCGGTCGCGCCCGCTCGTTGAATACCGGGAAGTCTTCCGCGGACGGCCAGTTCGGCAGCTCCGGCTCCTCCTCCGCGTTGAGGTGGTAGAGGTTGCCGAAGAACTCGTCGAAGCCGTGCACCGTCGGCAAGAACTCGTTCTTGTCGCCGAGGTGGTTCTTGCCGAACTGTCCCGTCGTGTAGCCGAGAGGCTTCAGCAACTGCGCTATCGTCGGGTCTTCGGCCTGCAGCCCGAGGGGCGAACCGGGCATTCCGACTTTGCTGAGCCCGGTGCGGAACACGCTCTGACCGGTGATGAACGACGAGCGGCCCGCCGTGCAGCTCTGTTCGCCGTACGAGTCGGTGAAGCGCATGCCCTCCTCCGCGATGCGGTCGATGTTGGGGGTGCGATACCCCATAAGACCGTCGCTGTAGGCGCTCAGGTTGGTGATGCCAATGTCGTCACCCCAGATGACCAGGATGTTCGGCTTTCCGTCGGGCATGGTTTCTCCTTCGTTAGGTCGGCATCAGATGCCGAGTAGTTTCGCTTTCGCCGCGGTGAACTCCGTGTCGTCGAGAATTCCCGCCTGACGCAGCTCGCCGAGCTTCGAGAGCTGGGCGATGGTGTCGTCGGTGGGCGGTGGTGCTGCGGGCGGCGCTGCGGCTGGCGGCGCTGCGGCTGGCGGCACTGCGGCTGGCGGCACCGCGACAGGTGGCGCGGCCGCCGCCTGTGCGCGCTCTTGCTGACCACGCTGGATGCCACCCGAGACGGCCGTAGCCGTACCCGCAATAACGGCGGTGCGTGCCATTGTTCCCAGCAGACCCGGTCTGCCCACTCTGCGTCGGATCATCGTGTCTCCTCCTTGTCGAAATCGGCGAGCACCGCGAGCACGTCGTCGACGACAGGCCCAGGAATCCGGACGCTGTCGAGCAGCACCCCGCCCGAGCCCACGATCGCGTCACGCAGCGGCTTCAGCCAGGTGTGTTCGAAGACGAGAATGGCCGCAGAACTGTTCGGCTCGAGTCCTGCCGCGATCTCCTGCACATCCTCTGCCGAGATCAACTCGTCGAAACGGTCGACGAGTTCGGTCAACGCAGCCGCCTCTTCGCCGACGCCGAGTTCGTCTAATTCCGTGAACATGATGTCGCCGTCAGCGGCGACGCTGACGAACAGGCCGTCGATGATCGTGATGGTGCCGTCTTCGACGAGTTTCCCGAGCTCCGGCAGTATCTGACCGTCGAACCGGTTACCCGGGAACGCGAGGGTGAGAATCTCGATCTGGGCGAGTGGCATGAGGGCCTCCAAAGTGTGTCGACTGCCACCACTCTCCGGTGTCGGCACTGCGTGCCGACAGACCCGAAACGGGCGAGAGCCCGGTGCCGGTCAGTCGGGGAAGACCCTCGACCAGTCGTTCTTCACGCTCACGACCGTGTAGCCGTTCTGGCGGGCGGCGGCGAGGGCGGCCTCGGCGCCCTTGTCGTAGGGGACGTCGCCGCGCCCGGTGTCGTCGTCGTGGTGGATGAGCAGTCGCAACCCGCTCGTGTAGTCGAGCATCGGCACGTCGCCGTTAGAGTTGCCGCCGGCCAGCATCGGCCGTCTGCCGATGCGCGTCCAGATCCGCACCGGCTTTTCGGGCCCGTCGTCGAGAAACGCCAACTCCGAGCCGTAACGCACGGTCCCGTCATCCGTATATTGGAGTCCCAACGCCGAGCCGACCACGCGCTCCGGCGGGATGCCGTAGTACTCCATCGTCATCGGGCGCATGAAGTCGCGCTCGCCGCCCGAGACGATGTAACAGGTGAAGCCGTTCGCCTCCAGATAGCGCAGCAGCTCGATCATCGGCTGGTAGACCGCGCCGCTGTACGGCTTTTTCAGCGTCAGGTGGTGAGCCTTGGCATAGAAGTCGGAGACGGATGCCTCGTAGTCTTCGACGCTCATGCCGTCGGTGGTGCGCACGATCGCCCGCACGACCGCGTGCAGGTCGGAGTCGTCTCCGGCATAGTGCTTGTCGATTGCGCCGCCGAGCCAGGCGAAATCGCCGGACACCGCTGCCGCGTACGGCTGGGCCTGCGCCAGGCTGGGGTCGGCGCTCGCCGCGGCCGCCCACTGCTGCAACAGATAGTGCAGTTGGGTCGGCATCGGCTTCTCGGCCCAGAGCGTCCCGTCGTTGTCGAAGACGGCCACGCGTTGCTCACGCGGAACCGCGCGTTCGTCCAATCCGGCGACGAACGCCTCGATTGCCTGCTTGGTCGGTCCGTCGCGCCATGAAGTCAGTTCGCCCATACCGCAACGGTGCCGCGCGGCTGCGTGCGGGTCACCATCTCGTTCGGGTGAGGGTGACCAGAGGGGTTACGCCGCCTGCTCCTTGGCGGTCGACGAGGCGGTCACCAGGATCGGCAGGTGGTCGGATGCACCGATCGGAAGCGTCTCGACGTTGTCGATCACCATTCCGACGCTCGTCACGAAGTCGAAGTGGCCCGTGAAGATCTTGTAGCGCGTGTAGGTGCGGCGGTCGCTCAGCGAGAGGTCGTAGCCGGTCTTGCCGATGCGCTTGCCGAGGCCCTTCTGGAACAGCGGGTAGTTGTAGTCGCCCACCATCACGTGCGGCAGGTCGCCCATCGCCTTGAGCGCCTCGTGGGCCGCCTTGATCTGGTTGCGGCGCAGCGAATTGAGGGCCGTGAGAGGCGACGCGTGGAACGACGCGGCGATGAACTCGTGCCCGGTCTCGTTGTCGAGAAATCTGGTGCCGATCAAGCGCTCGTGCGTCGGCGAGGCGATGATGTCGTGCAGCGACTTCTTGAGCTCGAAGGTCTTGGTCTCGAGGGCGGTGAACCGCTCGGCGCGGTAGTAGATGGCGAGGCCGAGACGGTTGAGCTTGGTGGCGTCCGCGAGCTTCATCGGGCCGAGCTCGGCCGGAAGCAGTTTGGTGTCGCACTCCTGCAGGCACAGTAGGTCGAGATCGTAGGTGTCGACGAGTCCGGCCAGTTCGGCGCTGGCCATGTTTTTGCGAAGGTTGTAGCTTGCGATTTTAATGGTGACTACCTGCTCTGCCGGGAAACGAATCTGCACGATTGACTCGCAAAGTCTACGACGGCCGCCTGCACGCCCGGCTGAACGACAGGTAAAGCGGCGTGGCGACTCTGGCGCGTTCGCGCTACCGTGGCGGCATGACTGCAGACGTGCGTCGCCGCGCCATTGTCAGCGGCCTGGTTCAGGGTGTCGGCTTCCGCTGGAGTGCCCGTTCGGTCGCCCAGGAACTGGGTGTCTCGGGCTTCGCGCGCAACAGGCCGGATGACACGGTGGAGGTCGAAGCGGAGGGGGCGCCTGTCTCGGTCGACCGGTTTCTCGACTGGCTGAGGCACGGCCCGCCGAGCGCCTCGGTGAGCGGGGTCGAGATCACCGACGTGGCCACGACCGGCTCCACCCGGTTCGATGTCGGCTAGCGAGCCGTTCCGCTATTCGACGAAGCGGATGCCGGCCAGCAGGCGGGTGCGCACGTCGAAGACCTCGTTGCCGCCGCTGAGGGCGGAACCGGGCAGTCCTTCCCGCAGTAGAGCGGGCAGGTAGGAGAGCCGCACGACGGCGGCCGACGCGCCCTTCACCTTGCCCAGGTCGACGACGGGTTCGGCGAGGTCGTCGTCGGGCACCACGATCACGAGGCCGGTGAACTTGAGCCGCAGGCTGCGCTGCAGCGCTTTGGCGCGGTGACCGAGTTCGTTCATGGGGCGGTCGCCGTTCACGGCTTCGCCGATGAGTTCGCCGCCCTTGACCCGGACGGTGCCGCCGAAGTCTTCGGAGAGCACGGCGAACAGGCCGGTGGCGCCGAGGACGACGTGATCGATCTTCTCGTCGGGGTAGCCGGTGGCCACGTCATGCCACACCGTGTAGCCGATGCCGAGGGCCGAGATCGTGCGGGCCGTGGCTTCTTCGGCGAGGGCGTCCGCGAGCAGGTGGCGGATCTCGCGCGGGGCGCTGCGCACCAGCGCGGGGTCGTAGGGGTCGGGCAGTGGGGCGCCGAGGCCGACCCACTCGCGCATGAGCCCGAGGAAGCGTTCGCGTCGCCAGCCGCCCGGGTGGCCGTAGGCGCGGGCCGGGGGCCGAGTGTCCTGTGCCGGCGCGCGGCCGCTCGGCGCCGCCCAGCTCTCGTGCGGTTCGCTGAGGTTGGCGCGCGAACTCGGTCGACCACGGTCGTAGGCGGCGCGGTCTTCCGGGGTGCCGATGCGCTCCCACGCCAGCTGCACCGCCACGAAGCGCGCCGAGCTGCCGCCGGTGTCGGGGTGGGTTTCGCGGGCGAGCTTGCGGTAGGCGCGGCGCAGTTCGTCGTGGCTCGCCGAGGAGCTCACGCCGAGCACCTCGTAGGGCGTCGCCGAGATCGGGCTGTCGGGCATCGGCTCGCTTTCGTGGAAACTGAACCGTTCTAGAGACGATTCTGTTCTAGAGACGATACCGAACGGATGCTGGTGGCCTGCTCGGCGTGTCCTCCACAGCGTCTGCGGGTGGCCGATCCGTCCCTGGCACGGCGGGCGTCGGCGGCACCTGTCAGGCTGTACCGATGACTGACACTGCAGCCCCGCCCACGAACACGCGCGAATCCGCCCTCACCGTGCTGCGCACGCTCGTGGGCCGCGACGACGCCGACTTCCACGACGGCCAGTTCGAGGCGATCGCCGCCCTCGTCGACGACCGTCGGCGCGCGCTCGTCGTGCAGCGCACCGGGTGGGGAAAGTCGGCGGTCTACTTCGTCGCGACTCTTCTGCTGCGCCAGCGCGGGTCGGGTCCGACGATCCTGGTATCCCCGCTGCTCGCCCTGATGCGCGACCAGGTGGCCGCCGCCGCGCGAGCCGGCGTACGTGCCGTCTCGATCAATTCGTCGAACGCCCACGAGTGGGCCGACGTGCTGCAGAAGCTGCGCGACGACGAGGTCGACGTGCTGCTCGTCTCCCCCGAGCGCCTCAACAACCCGTCGTTCCGCGACGAGCAGCTGCCCGCGCTCGTGTCGCGCGCCGGGCTGCTCGTGGTCGACGAGGCACACTGCATCTCCGACTGGGGGCACGACTTCCGGCCCGACTACCGGCGGCTGCGCGATCTCATCGCCGAACTGCCCGACGGCATACCCGTGCTGGCCACCACCGCCACCGCGAACAGCCGCGTGGTCGCCGACGTCGCCGAACAGCTCTCCGGGCACACGTCCGACGTGCTCACCATCCGCGGCCCGCTCGCCCGCGCGTCGCTGCGCCTCGGGGTGCTGCGTCTCCCCACCGCGCAGGCCCGGCTCGCCTGGTTGCTCACGCACCTCGCCGAGCTCCCCGGCAGCGGCATCATCTACGCGCTCACGGTCTCCGCGGCAGAAGACACCGCGCGCCTGCTGCGCGACGCCGGTCACGAGGTGCACGCCTACACCGGCCGCACCGACACGTCCGAGCGGGAGCAGCTCGAGGGGCGGCTCAAGGTCAACGACGTCAAGGCCCTCGTCGCCACGAGCGCGCTCGGAATGGGCTTCGACAAGCCCGACCTCGGGTTCGTGCTGCACCTCGGTGCGCCCTCCTCCCCCGTCGCCTACTACCAGCAGGTCGGTCGTGCCGGCCGCGCCACCGACAACGCCGACGTGCTGCTGCTGCCCGGCAGTGAAGACGAGGCGATCTGGAACTACTTCGCCACGTCGTCGATGCCGAACAAACACAAGGCGCTCGCGGTGATCGCCGAGCTCGACTCGTCCCCGACCTCGACGCCCGCCCTCGAGGCGCGCGTCGACCTCAAGCGCTCCCCGCTCGAACTGCTGCTCAAGGTGCTCGACGTCGACGGTGCCGTGCGCAAGGTGCAGGGCGGCTGGGTGTCGACGGGTGAACCATGGGCCTACGACGCCGAACGCTACGAGCGCATCGCCGCGGCCCGCGAGGCGGAACAGCAGTCGATGCTCGACTACGAGCGCCTTCCCGCCGGCACCGAGGGGTGCCGCATGCAGTTTCTGCAGCGCGCCCTCGACGACACGACGGCCGTTCCCTGCGGACGCTGCGACAACTGTGCGGGGGTCTGGTACCCGACAGACATCGAGACGGATGCCACGGCCACCGCCGCCCAATCGCTCGACCGTGTCGGCGTCGCCATCGAACCGCGCGCCCAGTGGCCGAACGCGATGGCCAACCTCGGCGTTCCGGTGAAGGGCAATATCGCCGTGGGCGAGCGTCTCGAGTCGGGGCGCGCGCTGGCCCGGCTCACCGACCTCGGCTGGGGCGGCGCCCTGCGCGACGCCTTCGCCCCCGGTGCGGTCGACGCGCCCGCCCCACCCGCCATGATCGCCGCCTGCGTGCGCGTGCTCGCCGGCTGGGGCTGGGGCGAACGCCCGGTCGCGATCGTCTCCGTGCCGTCTCGTCGGCATCCGCTGCTCGTCGACTCCGTCGCGCGCGGACTGAGCGCCGCGGGCCGCCTCCCCTACCTCGGCGAACTCGCCCCCCAGAATGGCGGGCCGAGCGGCGAAGCCGGCGGCAACAGCGCGTACCGGCTCGCGAGCGTCTGGGAACGGTTCGGCACGAGCGGGCTCGACGTTCCCGTCGGGCAGCCGGTGCTGCTCGTCGACGACCTGGTCGACAGCCGCTGGACCCTCACCGTCGCCGGCAGGGCGTTGCGGCAGGCCGGCGCCTCGGCCGTACTGCCGTTCGCTCTCGCCGTGCGCGGCTGACGTTCGTGCACGGCTGACGTTCGTGCACGGCTGACGTACAGGGCAACAGGGCGTATCGTCACATTTATGACGATCTCCGATACCCCGATCTCTGACATCCCGCTGACGACTATCCGAGGCGAGCAGACCACCCTCGGCGCATTCGACGACAAGGTGCTGCTCATCGTGAACGTCGCCTCCCGCTGCGGCCTCGCGCCCCAGTACGAGAAGCTCGAAGAGCTGCAGAAGACCTACGGCGATCGCGGATTCTCGGTGCTCGGATTTCCGAGCAACCAGTTTCTGCAGGAGCTCGGCACCGAAGAGAAGATCGCGGAGTACTGCTCGGCCACGTGGGGCGTGACCTTCCCGATGTTCGAGAAGATCCGGGTGAACGGCAAGCAGCAGCACCCCCTCTACGCCGAGCTCACGAAGACCCCCGACGCCGACGGCAAGGCGGGCAAGGTGAGCTGGAACTTCGAGAAGTTCGTCATCACCCCCGCCGGCGAGGTGCACCGGTTCCGGCCGCGCACCGAGCCCGACGCCCCCGAGATCGTCGAGCTCATCGAATCGTCGCTGCCGGCGGCATCGGCGTAACGACCTCCTCGCCTACGCGTAGTCTTCGGCGGCGAGCAGCCGCACGCCGTTGCGGTGGCTCAGAACGACCGCGCGCAGGGTGACACCGGCCACGCGGCATCCGTCTCTCAGCATTCTGGCCCACGCGCGGTCGGCGTCGGTGAGCCGCTCTGTCGCATAACGCTCGACGACCACGATGACGTCTGCGGAGTCGACGGCCGCCGTGGTGCCGCGCAGCAGCTCGCTCCAGTTGTCGAGATCGTCGTCGGGCGGCGCGACGGGAATGTCGGAGACGGGCAGCACCAGCGGCGACTGCACGTCGTTGCGGTCGAGAAACAGCAGCCAGATCTGGCGGTTCTGCGCCCGGCCGATGAGGGATTCGACGCGACTCTCGATGAGGGCGTCGGTCGTGAGCGGTTCGAGGTCGGCTTCTTGGCGTTCGATCATGTATCGAGAGTGCGGCCGGGTCGGCACCGCCGGCACGCACGGCGGCGGATCTGTGCATAACCGGCCGACCCGGGTCGTTGTGGAGAACTCGTCGCGGGTATTGACTGGAGAGACGATCAGTTCGAACCATTCCAGGAGGTTCCCCATGAGCAGCATCTTCCCGATCGGGCTCCCGTCGAGCGGCGATCCCTTCAGCGACATGCCGATAGTCGACGAGCAGCTCATCACCGATCGCGACGAGCTCGTCGACGAGGACTTCGCGGGCGACGACGAATTCATCGACGATGCCGACAAACTCGACGATTCGGGCATCGACGTCGCGCGCGGCGACGGTCCTCCGCTCGACGCCTGACCTGCTCGACGCCTGACCTGCTCAGCGCCTGACCTGCTCAGCGCACCGTGAACCAGCGGCCGCGGCCGCGCTCGGTGACGGTGAACACGGGCACGTCGACCGAGCTACGCGTGGTCGCGACCACATGCTCGGCGATCTGAACCGCCAGCTCCGCGTCATCCGACTCGAACCTGATCACGATGCGCGCGCTCCCCGCGACGACGGTCAGGTCGGCCGCCTCGACCATCGTGAGCTCGCCGGCGGCGGCCTTCGCGGCGGGCAGCACGGCGGCTGGTGAGACGCCCGGTCGCAACGCCCCCATCGTCATGGTCACGCGATAGTCGGGCACGCCCTCACGTTACCGGGTGCTCACCTTGTCGAACTTGCGCACCGCGAGCGGCACGAAGATCACGAGCATGACCGCAATGCCGATCAGCACCGTCAGCTCGGGATTCTGCAGCGTCCACACCTCGGGTTCGGGCGTGCCGGGCGGCGTGTTGCCGAACAGGTTGCGTGCGGCCTGCACGAGCGCCGAGACGGGGTTGATCTCGGCGATGAACTGCAGCGGCGCCGGCAGGGTGTCGCTCGGCACGAAGGCGTTCGAGATGAACGTCAGCGGGAACAGGATGAGGAACGAGACGTTGTTGATCACCTCGGGGCTGCGCACGGTCATGCCCACGTACGCGAGCACCCAGGAGAGCGCGTAGGCGAAGAGCAGCAGCAGCGCTACGGCGGCGAACGCCTCGAAGAAGCTCGAGCGAATGCGCCAGCCGACCACGAATCCGGTGATCATCATCACCGTCATCGAGATCGCGTTGATCAGCAGGTCGCCATTCGTACGCCCGATCAGCACGGCGGAGGGGCTCATCGGCAGGGTGCGGAACCTGTCGATGATGCCGTCTTTGAGGTCTTGCGCCATCGCCGACCCCGAGTAGGTCGAGCCGAACACCACGGTCTGCGCGAAGATGCCGGCCATGATGAACTCGGTGTAGGTGCTGCCCGGAATGTCGATGACGCCCGCGTACACGTAGGTGAACAGCAGCACGAACATGATCGGCTGCAGCGTCGTGAACACCAGGATGTCGGGCACCCGCTTGATCTTGATGAGGTTGCGCCTGGTCGTGATCCAGCCGTCGGAGAACCAGTGCGCGATCGACCGCGACCGGTCGGGCTGGCGCTGCGTGGTCGTCGTCGTTGCCGTCGCGGTCATGCGACCTTCTCCTTCGCCTGCCGGTGCTCTGTCGTGTCGTCTTGGTCTTCGGATGCGACGTGGCCGGTGAGCCTGAGGAAGACCTCGTCGAGGGTGGGCCGTCGCATACCCGCGTCGTAGAGCCGAACGTCGAGCTCGGCGAGCTCGGCCAGAATGCGTTGCAGGGCTGCCGGACCGTCGTCGGCGCTCACCGTGAGCGCCCGCCCGTCGTCGGACGCCGTGGGGTCGGCGCTGCCGAACCGCCGCAGCACCTCGAGAGCCCGCTGGCTGTCGGCGTCGGAGACGAGGTTCACCTCCACCCGCTGGCCACCGCTGGAGGCCTTCAGCTCGTCGGAGGTGCCCCGAGCGATGACCCTGCCGAAGTCGATCACCGAGATGTTGTCGGCGAGCTGGTCGGCCTCCTCCAGATACTGGGTGGTGAGAAGCACGGTGGTGCCCTCGCCGACGAGCGAACCGATGATGTCCCACATGCTGAGGCGGCTGCGCGGGTCGAGGCCCGTGGTCGGTTCGTCGAGGAAGAGCACCTCCGGCCTGGTGACGAGGGCACCCGCGAGGTCGATGCGCCGACGCATGCCGCCCGAGAACCCCTTCACCGGCCGGTTCTGCGCCTCGGTGAGGTCGAACAGGTCGATGAGCTCCTTGGCTCGCGTGCGCGATTGTTTGGCGCCCAGGTGGTACAGCCGCCCGACCATGTCGAGGTTTTCGAAGCCGGTGAGGTTCTCGTCGACCGCGGCGTACTGTCCCGAGACACCGATGTTCGGCCTGATGCGTTCCGGATAGCGGAGCACGTCGACTCCCCCGATGGTCGCGCTGCCCGAATCGGGCCGGATGAGGGTGGTGAGCACCTTCACCGCGGTGGTCTTGCCCGCGCCGTTCGGCCCGAGCAACGCGGTGACCGTACCGCGCGGAACGCCGAGGTCGAGGCCGTCCAGTGCGTGCACCGGGTTGGCGTTCTTCGGCGAATACGTCTTGGTCAGACCTGTAGCTTCGATGAAATTCACGCGCTGTCCCTTCGTCGATCCCCCGGTTGTGGACACTGTACACAATGCGCCCAATGCGCGGTAGAGGTCTTGCGCTCGCTAGGAGCGCGTCGGCTGTGGCAGCTGCGCGGTCACCTTCGTGAGGAGGGCGTGGAGAGCGGCGCGCTCGTTGGCGTCGAGCGGGGCGAGGATGGTGTCATCGGCAGCGGCTATGGCGGCGGCAAAACCGTCGATGAGCTCGACGCCCGTGGGGGTGGCGAACACGCGCTTGACGCGATCGTTGCCCGTGTCGGTGCGGCGTTCGACCAGGCCGCGCCGTTCGAGCCCCTGCAGGAGGCTCGAGACGCTCGCCGCGCTCGTGCGGGAGACCGCGGCGATGTCGCGCTGGATCGAGCCGGGGTTCTTCACCAGATAGCCGAGAACGAAGCTCTGCGCGTGGCTGAGCTCGCGCTCCCTGACCCACTCCTCCCCCGCCTTCATCTGCGCCCACGCGATCCAGCGCACGAGTTCGAGGCTGGTGGTGAGGGGTGGTGTGTGATCGTCCATGCTCGGAACGATAACCATTAGAGTTCTAACTGTCAATGTTCGAACTAATCCCCTAGGGTGAGCGCATGACCGAATTCCTCGTTGTGATCGTCGTCGCCCTCGTGGCCATCGCGGCGGCGACCGTCGTCGCCCCGCGCATCGGTATCGCGGCTCCCCTGGTGCTCGTGACGATCGGGGTGGCGGCCAGCTTCCTGCCCGTCTTCGCATCGGTCTACATCGAACCGGAGTGGATCCTCGCGGGGATCCTCCCTCCCCTGCTCTACTCCTCGGCCGTGTCGATGCCGGCCATGAACTTCCGTCGTGAGTTCGGCGCGATCAGCGGCCTATCCGTGCTGCTGGTCGTCGGCAGCGCGCTGCTGCTCGGTGTGTTCTTTATGGTGGCCATTCCCGGGCTCGGGTTCGCCTGGGGCGTCGCCCTCGGTGCGATCGTCAGCCCGACCGATGCCGTGGCGACATCGATCATCAAGCGCACGCCGGTGTCGAAGCGAGTGGTCGCGATACTCGACGGGGAGAGCCTGCTCAACGACGCGACGGCGCTCGTGCTGCTGCGCACCGCTATCGTGGCGGCCGCGGCATCCTTCTCCTTCTGGGGCGCGATCGGCACCTTCGCCTACTCGGTCGCGATCGCCGCGCTGATCGGAGGGCTCGTCGGATGGGTCAACCTGCAGGTGCGCAAGCGCGTGACCGACTCGACCGTGAACACCGTCATCTCGTTCACCGTGCCGTTTCTCGCGGCCGTGCCCGCCGAGCTTCTCGGCGCGTCGGGGCTCGTCGCGGCGGTCGTCGCGGGACTGGTCACCGGCATCCTGGCGCCACGCGATCTCTCACCGCAGAACAGGCTCTCCGACACCCAGAACTGGCGCACCGTCGAGCTCGTTCTCGAGGGAGCGGTATTCCTGACGATGGGTCTCCAGATCAAGTCGATCGTGACGAACGTGGAGAGCGATCACGCGGGCGTGGGGCCGGCGGTGATCATCGCCGTCGGAGCGCTCGTGCTGACGATCCTCGTGCGGGCCGCCTACATCGGGCCGCTGCTCGCCGTGCTGAAGAGCCGGTCGCGGCACGCGGAGAAGCTGCAGGGCCGGTTGCAGAACATGCAACAGAGATTCGCGGCGCCGTACGGAGCCCAGGAGGCCTTCGGCGAAGTGAGCCGGCGGCAACCGAGCGAACGCGACCTGCAACGCTTCGCCGTGCGCGTGACGCGCGGCCTCGCCGACATCGAGTACTTCCGTCGCCAGCCGCTCGGGTGGCGCGAAGGCACCGTGGTCGTGTGGGCAGGCATGCGCGGCGCGGTCACGGTCGCCGCGGCGCAGTCGCTGCCCGAAGACACGCCGCAGCGTTCGGTGCTCGTGCTTATCGCCTTCACCGTCGCGGCACTGTCGCTGCTGATCCAGGGCGGCACCGTCGGCCCGCTCGTGCGACGGCTGACGCCGACGACGGACGCCGCGACGGTCGCCGAACAGGAACGCGCCGAGCGAACCCGCATCATCGAGATCATGAAGTCGAGCGTTGACTCGGTCGGCGAGCTGCGGCGTCCCGAGGGAGACCCCACGCCACAGGATCTGCGCGAGTCGCAGGCGCATCTGCTGGCGGTGCTCGAAGCGCAACGGGCGGCGCTTCTCGACGCTCGCGACAACGGAACCTTCGATGCCGACGTGCTCGCGAATGCCCTCGCCAACCTCGACGCCTCCCAGATCGCGATCGAGCTGCGGGGCAAGCCACAGCCGTAGGAGCGCGGCGGCACGACAGCGGTACTGCCAGCCGTGCTGTCACTACCGCTGCCCTCTACCCGGCCTCGTAGCTCTCGGCGATCGAGCTGTCGCCGGTCGCCGAGACCGTGATGCGCAGCTTCGCCGGGATCTGCTCTTTCATCGCCTCGACGTGACTGATCAGCCCGATTGTGCGCCCGCCCTCACGCAGGCCGTCGAGGGTCGACATGGCGATCTCGAGGGTGTCGCCGTCGAGCGATCCGAACCCCTCGTCGATGAACAGCGTGTCGAGGGTGATCGCGCCGGTCTGGTTGGTGACGACCTCGGCAAGGCCGAGCGCCAAGGCGAGTGAGGCGAGGAACGTTTCACCGCCGGAGAGCGAGTGCGTCGCCCTCGTGCGCCCGGTGTGCTCGTCGCGGATGGCGAGACCCAGCCCCGATTTCGTGTTGCGGTACTGCAGCGCGTCGTCGTGCTCGAGCGTGTACCGGCCGGCGCTCATGGTACGCAGGCGTGAGTTCGCGGCCGTGACGATCTGTTCGAGTTGTGCCGCGAGCACGTAGGTCTCGAGTCGCATCCGGCGCGTGTTCGGTTCTTCGCCGCGCACCGCGCTCGCCAGCTGCCGCAGCTGGTCGAATTCGAGGCGGCGTTGAGCGGTGGCGTCGCGTTGTTCGTTCACCGCGGCGACGAGCTGTTCGAACTGCGTCACGCGCCGGCTCAGCGCCGCGGTCGTGTCGCGTGCGCGGTCGCGGGCCTCGAAGGCGGCCTCCTTCGCCTCACGGGCCGGGTCGACGGAGATCGGTTCGGCGGGGGCCGCGGCGATGCCCGGCTCGTCGAGTGTGGCCTGGGCCGTGGCCCGGGTCTCGTCGTGCGTGCGGATGCGCGACTCGAGCCGCGCCACCTCGGCCGGTTCGCGTCGGGCCTCGCGAGCTGCGTCGACGCCGTCGAACGACTGCTCGGCCAGGTGCGCGGCGAGAGTTTCGTTCGCGCTGTCGAGCGCCTGGGCTCTGTTCGTCGCCTCGGATTCTGCCGTGATTACGGCGCGTGTGGCCGCCAGGCGGGTCTCGAGGTCGGTGACACGCTGTGACACGGACGGCGCGTCGCCCCGGTGCTTCGCCGTGCGCGCGAGGATGGCGTCGCGTCGGCTGGTGGTTTCGGTGAGCGACGTCGCGACCGCGCGCTGGGTCTCGCGCAGGTCGTCGATCTGGGAGTCGAGCGCATCGATCTGCGCCCGCACTCGCGTGCGATCTTCGTCGACAGCGGCGACCTCGTCTTCCGCGGACCGAGCGAGCCGCAGAGTCCCGGATGCCGCGGCGAGTGCCTCTTCGAGCTCGTCGGTGTTTCGGCCGTCTGCCCGTGCCCGCGCGTCGGTGAGGCGCGACGCCGTCTCGGTCGCCGTCGCGTGCGCGGCGTCCATGCGGGTGCGAGCGGTCTGCAGCCGTTCGCGGGCCGCCTCGATATCGTCGGCCGTGACCGGTGCGTCGTTGTGCTCGGCGGGCCGCGGGTGGCTCGTCGAGCCGCACACCGCGCAGGGCTCGCCCGCGACGAGTGTCTCGGCGAGCTCGCCGGCGAACCCGCCCAGGCGACGCTCGAGCAGTTCGTCGAGCTCGACGGCAGCTCGTGTGTGGGCGGAGCTCGCCTCGCGCTCGGCGAGCCGGTGCAGCTCGAGCAGCGGCTCGAGGTCTGCCGCCTGCTGCGCGAACGCTAGAGCGGTCGTCGTTCGGGTGACCGCGTCTGCGGCGTCGGCCGCTCGTGCCGCACGGGTGGCGGCCCGCGTCGCCCGCTGACCGAGCTCGTCGAGGTGCACGGGCAGTGCGGCCGAGCGTTCGACCGCCTCGGCCAGCGCGGCGCCGACGGCGTCGCTGGCGGCCGCGAACTCGGCGATCGTGCCGTCGAGCGCCGGGAGGGTCTTCTCTTCGGCGAGCACGTCGGCGAGCGTGCCGAGCGTCGCGGCGAGCCGATCGACGGCCGCGTCGAGCGGGGTGCCGTCGTCGTGGGGAGCGTAGTCGGCGCGGGCCTGCGCGCTGCGGCTGAGAGCTCGTTCGAGCGCGGCCAGGGCCCTCTCGCGGGCGTCGATGAGGGGTGCCACCGGTGCGGCGCGGCGGGCCGCGTCGAGCGCGAGCCGGTCGGCGGCGACCTGCGAAGCACCATCGTCGAGGGCGGCGATCGTCGACGACGCCGCGCTGCGCCGCTGCTGCAGGGCGGCGAGGTCGAGCAGAGCGCGATGTTCGAGGTCGGCGACCGCGAACTGCGAATCGGCGGTGTCGGATTCGAGCGTCGCCGCCACGAGGCGAACGGCCAGGTCGGCGAGGGCGCCGGCGAACCACTCGGCGTCGGGGGCGACCGGGGCCTCGTCGAGGTCGAGCAGCCGCACCGCCTGCTCGACCTGCTGGTCGAGGGCGCCGTCGGCCGCGGCGAGCTCGGCCTGAACGGCCTTGCGCCGTTCGTCGAGCGCCAGTTCGATTCTCTCGAACCGTTGGGAACCGAAGAGGGTGCGCAATACCGACTGGCGGTCGTCGTTCTTGGCGAGCAGAAACTGTTGGAACCGGTTCTGCGCGAGCAGCACGACCTGCAGGAACTGGTCTTTCGTCAGCGCGACGATCTCGGCCAGCTCGTGGGCGACGTCGACGGGTTTGGCCGCAATGACCTCGCCGGCCCGGCTGAGGGAGGCGTCGTGGGCCTGCTTGGTGGTGCCCGAGCCGTTCTTCTTGGGCCGCAGGTATTCGGGTACCCGCCTCACCGTGTAGTCGACCCCGCCGACGGTGAACTCCAGTTCGACGAAGCTCGGGTCGTCGGGCTCGCAGTGGTCACTGCGTAGCTGCGCCTGCGTGCCTTCGAACCGGGGAATGCTGCCGTACAACGCGAAGCAGATGGCGTCGAGGATGCTCGACTTTCCGGCCCCGGTCTTGCCCGTGATGAGAAAGAGCCCGGCGTCGTCGAAGTGGGTGAAGTCGACCCGCTGCTCGTGACGGTAGGGGCCGAAACCAGCGAGGGTGAGGGCGCGGATCTTCATACCGACGTCTCCCTCGCGGCCTGCTCGGCGATCACGTCGTTGATGAGCGCCTTCTCGAAGTCGGTGGGGCCGACGCCGTTGCGCACGAGTTCGAGGAAACCGGCGACGATCTGGTCGTCGGTCTTCTTCTCGACGCGTTCGCGGTAGGTCGCCGAGCCGGCCTGCGCGACGACAGACGGACGGTACTCGAGCATCGCCGCGAACGGGAACCTGTCTTGCAGCCGCCTCATGGCGTCCATCGGCCGCACCAGGTCGGTGAGGACGGCGGCGACCCAGTCGCTCTCGAGGTCGCCGTAACGCTCGGCCGAGACGAGCTCGTCGAGGTCGCCGGTGAGTATTGTGAGGCGGCGGGGAACGGGCAGGTCGAGCCACTCGACGGTGTCCACTCCCCCGGCGTCGAGCTCGACGATCCAGCCGCCGCGCGGCTTGTCTGCCTCGCCGAACGAGTAGTGCAGGGGCGCGCCCGAGTAGCGGACCCGTTCGCTCAGCACGGCTCGGCCGTGGATGTGGCCGAGCGCCACGTAGTCGGGGCCGTCGAACACGGCCGCGGGCACGAGGTTGAGTCCGCCCGAGGTGATGTCGCGCTCGACGTCGGTCGCCTCGGTCGACGCTGCGACGCCCGAGGCGAAGCAGTGGGACAGCACTACCGACCGGACCTCTCGAGCCGCGACATCCGACCGCACCTGATCCATCACGAAACCGAGCACCTGCTCGTGCGTGCGCAGGTCTTGTTCCGGGTGTCGGGTTCTATACATCGACGGCTCGAGATACGGGATGCCGTAGAACGCCACCGGCCCGTACTCGTCGTCGATGAGCACCGGTTCGAGGTGCTGGTCGGGGCGCGTGATGATGTGGATTCCGGAGAGGGTCGCCCACTCGCTCTGGAACCCGAGGCGTGTCGCCGAGTCGTGGTTGCCGCTCGTCATGACCACCTGCGCCCCCGCGCCGCGTAGGTCGCGAAGCGCGCCGGAGAGCACGGCGAATGCGTCTGCCGAGGGCATCGACGAGTCGAAGATGTCGCCCGCGACGACCACGACGTCGATGCCGCGTTCGCGCACCTCGGCGACCATGGCGGCGAACACCACACGCAGGTGCTCGAGCGTCGAGTGCCCGTGGAACGTGCGCCCGATGTGCCAGTCGGAGGTGTGCAGGATCTTCATGCTCGCAGGCTACCCGCGACCCCCGACGGCGGCCCTGAGCACACGCCCCGGTGTCGGTAAGCCGCCTAGGCTGGAAGCATCATGCGCCTCATTCTCATCCGCCACGGCCAGACGCCCGCCAACGTTCTCGGACAACTCGACACCGCCCACCCCGGACCCGGCCTCACCGAGCGTGGACTCGAGCAGGCTGCCAAGATTCCGGATGCGCTGCGCGCCGAGCCGATCGACGCGATCTTTGCGTCCACCCTGGTGCGCACCCAGCTGACCGCCGCCCCGCTCGCGGCCGACCGCGGCCTCGCCGTCACGATCCTCGGCGGCATCCACGAGATCGAGGCGGGCGACCTCGAGGGCAAGAGCGACCGTGACTCCGTGCGCGCCTACCTCGAGACCGTATTCGCCTGGGGCGTCGGCGACCTCGACGTGGCTATGCCCGGCGGACCGGACGGCCACAACTTCTTCGGCCGCTTCAACGCCGACCTGGCCGAGATCGTGGAGTCGGGCCTCGACACGGCCGTCGTCGTGAGCCACGGCGCGGCGATCCGGGTCTGGGTGGCGGGCAATGCGAGCAACATCACCCCGCAGTTCGTGGGCGAACACGAACTCATGAACACCGGCATCGTGATTCTGGAGGGCTCGTTCGACGAGGGCTGGACGCTCCTCGAGTGGGAGAGCACCCCGGTCGGCGGTGCGCTGCTGTCCGACGAAGCCGCGGCCGACCCCACCGGCGAGACGTTGGAAGAGGCTCGCGAGTAGCTGCCCGACGGTCGTAGCATCGAGCCACCATACAAAGGAGGCCCTCTGATGCGTCGCGTCACCTACACGATGGGCGTCTCGCTCGACGGCTACGTCGTCGGACCGGACGGGAGCCTCGACTGGGGCACGTTCGACGACGAAGTCGCCCGCGTCGTCATCGACGAGATACGCGAGGTCGGCGTGCACCTGATGGGCCGTCGGCTGTACGAGTCGATGCTCGTCTGGGAGACGGCCGACCAGGACCCGACGCTCGACGACGCGATGCGCGAGTGGTCGGGCATCTGGAAGCCGCTGCCGAAGGTGGTCTTCTCCTCCACCCTGACGAGCGTCGAGGGTAACGCTCGTCTCGCGACGGGCAGTCTCGCCGACGAGATAGCCCGGCTCAAGGCCGAGCCGGGCGAGGGCGCGATCGCGATCGGCGGCGCGACCCTCGCCGCCGAGGCGGCCGAACTCGGCCTCATCGACGAGTACACCCTGCGAGTGAGTCCGGTGTTGGTCGGCGGCGGCATCCCCTACTTCGCCCACGACAAGCGCCGGGCAGACCTCGAACTCGTCGAGAACCGCAGCTTTCAATCCGGGCTCGTCTACCTGCGCTACCGGGTCGTGCGTTAGCGCCAGCCGGCCGCGGGCGCCACGTACTTGACGATGCTCTCGAGCAGCGCGGCGTTGTAGTCGACTCCGAGTTGATTCGGCACGGTGATCAGCACCGTGTCGGCGGCCTTCACCGCGACATCCTGAGCCAGCTCGGCGGCAATCACGTCAGGTTCTCCGATGTAGCTGCGACCGAAGCGGGCGAGCCCGCCGTCGAGGTGCCCGACCTGGTCTTTGCCCTCGACCTGGCCGCGCAGGCCGAAGTAGGCCCTGTCGGCGTCGGAGACGAGCGGGATGATGCTGCGGCTGACCGAGACCCGCGGCGTGAAGTCGTGGCCGTGCTCCTTCCACTCGTCGCGGAAGATCTGGATCTGCTCCGCCTGCAGCTCGTCGAACGGCACGCCGGTGTCTTCGGTGAGCAGCGTGGAGCTCATCAGGTTCATGCCCTGCTCGGCAGTCCACTTGGCGGTCGCGCGCGTGCCGGAACCCCACCAGATGCGCTCGCTCAGCCCCGGGAACTGCGGCTCGATCGCGAGAGCGCCACCCATGCCGCGGGTCATCTGCGGGTTGGCCTGCGCGACCCCGGCGCCATCGATCGCGGCCCGGAAGATCGCGGTGTGCCTGCGGGCCTGGTCGGCATCCGTCTCGCCCTCGGCCGGTGCGTAGCCGAACGACTCGTACCCGCGCAGGGCCGTCTCGGGCGAGCCGCGGCTGAGCCCGAGCTGCAGGCGGCGGTTGCTGATCAGGTCGGTGATGGCGGCCTCTTCGGCCATGTAGAGCGGGTTCTCGTAGCGCATGTCGATGACGCCGGTGCCGAGCTCGATCGTCGAGGTACGCGCGGCCATGGCGGCGAGCAGCGGGTAGGGCGACGCCAACTGCGGGGCGAAGTGGTGCACGCGCACGTAGGCGCCGTCCACGCCGACCTCTTCGGCCGCTACCGCTAGCTCGACGGTCTGCAGCAGCGAGTCCTGAGCGGTGTGCACGAGCGATCCGGGCACGTCTTGGTAGTGGCCGAAAGAGAGGAATCCGATGCGCTTCATGCTGGATGCAGCGTTCCGAGCGTCACGCGTATTCCCGGTGTGTGTGCATGGTCGAGCTGTCGCGGGCGGATAGTCCTAGGCTCGAACCGTGACGAGAACCTTCGCGAACGAGACCGACGCCAACCGCTACGCGCTGCGCGACGGCGACGAACTGCTCGCCGTTCTCGATTACTCGAGCAACGGGCACGCGATCTCGCTGACCCGCGCGTTCACCTCGCCCGCCCATCGCGGCCGGGGCCTCGCCGCCGAGGTCGTGGAATACGCCGTGAACGACATTGAGAAGACCAGCACCCTGCGGATCGTGCCCATGTGCTGGTACGTGGGCGAGTGGTTCGACACGCACCCCGAACGCTCGGCACTGCTTACGAGGTAGCCGCATGGTCGCCATCTTCGAGAATCGGGTAGACGCCGGACGGCGGCTCGGGGAGGCGGTGCGCGCTTTGCTCGGAGAGGTGGACGCGGCCGACGGTGCGGTCGTTTTAGGCCTGCCGCGCGGCGGCGTTCCCGTGGCCAGACAGGTGGCCGATGTTGTCGGGGCGCCGCTCGACGTGCTGGCCGTACGGAAACTGGGTGGGCCGCGACATCCGGAATTCGCGATCGGGGCCATCGGCGAGGGCGGCGTGCGACTGGTCGACGACGACGCAGTTCGACACATGCGCCTCGGCGGCGGCGAGCTCGAGCGGGTCGAAGCGGCCGCGCGGATCGAGCTCGCCCGACTCCTGGCCCGCTATCGCGGCGGCCGGCCGGCGCTCGACCTCGCGGGGCGGCGGGCAATCATCGTCGACGATGGCGTCGCGACCGGCGCGTCGGCGACCGTGGCCTGCCGGGCCGCCCGACTGCTCGGCGCCGGCGAGGTCGTGCTGGCGGTGCCGATCGCCCCGTACGGCTGGGAGCAGAAGCTCGCCGGCGAGGCGGACGCGTTCGTCGCGCTCGCGACCCCTCGCGATTTCTGGGCCGTCGGCCGCTGGTACGTCGACTTCGACCAGACGACCGCCGACGAGGTGATCTCGGCGCTCGACCGATAGCACCGGGGTCGTCTGCAACACTGGGGTCATCGATACTTTGACCTTCTCCAGCCTGTTCGAACGCTCCGCTCCCCTCGACGTCTCCGCCCCCGTGCTCATCGGCGTCGTCGCAATCGCCGCACTCCTCAGCGTGCCCCGCCTCACCTGGCAGTGGTTCGGCCTCTTCGCCACCCTCGTGCACGAACTCGGTCACGCCATCGCCGCGATTCTCAGCGGGCGGGTC
This sequence comes from Conyzicola sp., assembly GCF_046714715.1. Classification (GTDB taxonomy): domain Bacteria; phylum Actinomycetota; class Actinomycetes; order Actinomycetales; family Microbacteriaceae; genus Conyzicola. The sequence goes on from NZ_JBKKAD010000178.1 coordinate 67,738, forward strand.
GTGCACGGCATCCGGATCAGGCGAAACCACTCCGGCGACGCCATGAGCTCGGGACGGCCCGGCTTCGGCGCGGTGCTCAGCGGCGTCTTCGGCTACCCGGCGCCCGCGATCGTCGGAGCCGCGCTGTTGTGGAGCGTTTTCAACGGGTATACCGCGATCGCGTTGTTCGTTGGCGGTGTCATCCTGATTCTCACCCTGCTCGTGATCCGCAACCTGTTCGGCGTGCTCGTGGTGCTCGCCTCCGCGGGCGTCGCCGCTCTGCTCTGGTTCTACGCGTCCGCCGAGGTGCGCGGATACGCGCTTCTCGTACTCGGCGTCGCCCTGCTCGTCGGGGCCGTGCGTGGACTCGTGACCGTGATCGGCGTGCACACCTCGCGGCGCGCGCAGTTGCAGACCTCCGACGCCTACCTGCTCTACAAGAGCACCGGCGTGCCCTCCCCCGTGTGGCTGCTGCTCTTCGCGCTGCTCATCGGCGCGAGTCTCGCCGTCGCGGTGGGGAGCTACCTCGCGAGATAGCCTCGCGTGTGCCCCGGTTGAGGGCTACACGATGCGAGTGCTCCACGCTACGTTCGACGAACGTAACTAATTGGAGTAATGATCAATGGTGAGCACGACCGGGATCGACACGGGAACCGCGGTGCCCGCCGGTTGGTACCCCGATCCGCAGGGACCGCCGCTGCAGCGCTGGTGGGACGGCACGTCGTGGACCCCGCACACGAACGATCCGCGGCCGGCTATGGCTGTGCCTCTGCCCGCGCCGGCGCCGGCGCCCGCACCCGCACCCGCACCCGCGCGTGTGCCTGTGCCGATGCCGTTCGACGACATCGCGCCCGCCTACGTTCCGATGCAGGGGTTCGAAGCCACCCGGAGCGTGTCGCATTCCACCTCCGAACCACCATTCGGAGTACTGCGCGCGAGCCCGCTCAACGCCTGGATCTGGCTGCTGGCTGCGATGCCCGCCATTCAGGGCGTCGTGGGCATCATCGTTCTCGTCGCGCTCAAGGACCTGCCCGGGGGCGTGGTGCGGTACGCGGTGCTCATCGGCCCGATCGTGGCCCACATCTTCCTCGCCCGCCGAGACGGAGCCGCTCTGCGCGAGAGCGGTTACGTGTCGACAGCGTGGGGCTGGATTCTGCTCCCCCTCGTCTACTTCATCCTCCGCACGGTGCGCGTGGGGCGCGAAGCGATCTGGCCGCTGCTGGCCTGGGTCGTACTGCAGGTGCTGCTGCTCGTCGTGGCCGCTGCGGTGCTCGTGCCTGTATTGCTTTCGGTGCAGGACCGGCTGCGTTCCGAGAACGGCCCGGTTGCGACCGGAGATTCCGAAGCGCAAACCGCCGCCCCGCTCACCACCGAACAGCGCGACTACCAACTCACCCAGGTCGGCATGAGCGAGAGGCTTCTCGCCGACCTGCAGGGCGGCGGCATGGACGTCACGTCCGTCGACTGCGAGCCCGCTTCGTCGCTCGCGGACGGCACCGAGGTGGCATGCATGACCGATTTCGAGGGCACCCCGACAGTGCTCGTTGTGACGATCCAGACTGCCGACCCCTTCGTGCCGTTCTACCTCACGGGGGTACGCCCGTAGTGGCGTCGGCGCTAATGGCGATGCACCCTTAGTGCGGTCGCCGTGAGGTGTCCAGCCCCGCCGCCGGGGCGAGGATCCAGCGCTCCAGCGGTAGCGTGAAGACATGACCGATTACGACGCCATCATCGTGGGCTCCGGCCCGAACGGGCTGTCCGCCGCGGTCACCCTCGCCCGCGCCGGGCTGAAAGTGATCGTCTACGAGCGCAACCCGACGATCGGCGGGGGCGCACGAACCGCCGAACTCACCCTGCCGGGCTTCCTGCACGACGTGTGCTCGGCGGTGCACCCGATGGCGCTCGCCTCGGGGTTCTTCCGCCGGTTCGGGCTCGATCAGCGCATCGACCTACGCGTACCCGAGGTGTCGTACGGGCACCCCCTCGACGGCGGCCGCGCGGGTATTGCGTGGCGTGACCTCGAGCGCACCGCAGACGGGCTCGGCGTCGACGGGCCGGCGTGGAAAAGCCTGATGGGACCGCTCGTGGCCAACGCCGACCGGGTGGCGCAGTTCACCGGCTCCCAGTTGCTGCAGCTTCCGCGACATCCGATCACCGCGGCTCTCTTCGGCCTGCGCTCCCTCGAACAGGGCTCGCCCGCCTGGAACCTGCGCTTTCGCGAGAACGTCGCCCCGGCGATGCTGAGCGGCGTGGGTGCGCACTCGATCCGGCCGATGCCGAGCCTGTCGACCGCGGGTGCCGCCCTCTCGCTCGGCACCTACGCGCACGCCCACGGCTGGCCGATCCCCATCGGCGGCAGCCAGTCGATCGTGAACGCGCTCGCCGACGACCTGCGCGCCCACGGCGGCGAGATCGTCACCGACACCGAGATCTTCTCGCTCGACGAGCTGCCGTCGTCGAAGGCGGTGCTGCTCGACGTGAGCGCGAAAGCCATGCTGCGGCTCGCGACCCTCCCCGACGCGTACCGCCGCCGGGTCGAACGGTTCCGCTACGGCGGCGCCGTCGCCAAGGTCGACTTCGCGCTCTCCGGCCCCGTTCCGTGGACGAATCTCGATCTGCGCAGGGCCGGCACCCTGCACGTGGGCGGGTCCCGCGCCGAGATCGCAGCGGCCGAGGCGGATGTCGCGGCCGGACGTCACAGCGAAAAGCCCTTCGTTCTCGTCGCCCAGCCCTCGATCGCCGACTCCACGCGCGCGCCGGACGGCGGTCACGTGCTGTGGGCCTACACCCACGTGCCGCACGACTCGACGCTCGACCAGACCGAGGCGATCACCCGGCAGATCGAGCGTTTCGCGCCCGGTTTCCGTGACCTCGTGCTCGCCCGCTCGAGCATGACCGCGCGCGACATGGAGAACTACAACCCCAACTACGTGGGCGGCGATATCGCCTCGGGTGGCGCGAGCTTTGCACAGCTGCTCGCCCGCCCCGTGCTCTCGCCCGAGCCGTGGCGCACCCCCGCGCCCGGCGTCTACCTCTGCTCGTCGTCGACGCCTCCCGGCCCCGGCGTGCACGGGCTGCCCGGCTACTACGCGGCGCGCAGCGCCCTGCGCCACGAATTCGGCGTCACCGCCGCCCCGAACCTCGCCCCGTCCCTCCCCTAACTCCCCCAAGGATCACATGTCAGTCAACGTCCGCACCATGAACTGCTCCCCCGAGGCGGTCTTCGCCGTTCTCGCCGACGGGTGGATCTTTCCGACCTGGGTGGTCGGGGCATCCAGGATGCGAGACGTGGATGACGCGTGGCCGGCCGTGGGCTCGAAGCTGCAGCACTCGTTCGGGGTGTGGCCGGCGCTGATCAACGACGAGACGACGGTGCTCGAATGGGATCCGCCGCGCCGCATGGTGATCCAACCGAAGGGGTGGCCGCTCGGCGAGGCGCGCGTGACGCTCGATGTGAAGCCGCGCGGGCACGGCTGCGTCGTGCGCATCACCGAGGATGCGGTGAAGGGTCCGGGCGCGCTCATTCCATCGTTGCTGCTCGACCCGCCGCTCTACGTGCGTAACATCGAGACGCTGCGGCGGCTGGCCTACATCGCCGAGGGCAAGAGCTCGAACGGCGACGCGTAGCGCCGGCCGAGTTCTCCCTCCGCTACTTCTTCTTCGTCTACTTCTTCTTCGTCGCGACCGCGGCGATCGCTGCGGCCAACGCGCCTGCCGTCGCCGCGGCGAGGCCCCAGCTGAGGCCGCGGTTGCGGATCGCCCACACCTGCGGCGAGCCGTTGTGGGCCTGGTCGCTGAAGATGCCGGTGGCGCCCTGGTCTCCGGGAACAGGCTCGTACAGGTTGCTCGGCAGCATCGCCTCGGTCTTCTCGGGGGCCTGCTGGCCGTCGTAGCCGCTCTTCGCGAGGTACCAGTCCATGAATCCGGCGGCGAAGCGGTTGCCGAGCACCGTGCCGACCGTCGGCTCGCCCACCCAGGTGCGGCGGCGGGGCTTCTCGGCGACGGCGACGATGGCGCGTGCGCCGACCTCGGGCTCGAAGATGGGAGAGACGGGCATCGGATGATGCGGCAGCTGTGACTTCACCCAGTTGAACTGGATGGTGTTGAGCGCGGGCATGTCGACCGTGGAGATCTTCACCGCGCTGCCGTTGTGGATCAGCTCGGTGGTCACCGACTCGGTGAAACCCTGCACGGCATGCTTGGAGGCGCAGTAGGCGGCCTGCAGCGGGATCCCGCGGTGGGCTAGGGCGGAGCCGACCTGGATCACGTGGCCGTGGTTGCGCGGCACCATGCGGCTGAGGGCGGCACGCGTGCCGTTGACGAAGCCGAAGTAGTTGACCTGGGTGGCGCGCTCGAAGTCGGCGGGGTCGGTCGAGAGGAACTCGCCGAACACGCCCACCATGGCGCCGTTCACCCAGAGGTCGATTCGGCCGAGTTCGGCCTCCGTGCGGTCGGCCGCGCGTTCTACGGCTTCTCGGTCCGCGACATCCGTCGAAATGCCGATGGCACGCTGGCCGAGAGCTTCCACGTCGCCGACGGCGCCCGCGAGGCCGTCCTCGCCACGCGCGAGCACGGCCACATCCCAGCCGGCGGCGGCGAGCTGGCGTACTACTGCCCGACCGAGTCCCGCGGACCCTCCGGTGACAACGGCAACTCTGGTCATGGCAACTCCTCCGTAGGGCGAGCTTCCACCATACGAAGCGGCGGGAATTTCACCGCTTCCGAACCGAGGGCCTTGACAGTGACTGACGACTCGGTAGGGCGGCCCGTCATGCTGATCGAGACCGGCGCCGGCTCAGAGATCGACCCTCCCCTCCACAGTCGGTCCTGCTGCGCCAGGTGCCACCGTTCGCCAACCGCGCCCGCCGTCGTGAACGGCGCGGGCCTACCGTTCCAGTCATGATCATCGAATCCGGAATCGACGTACTCCAGGTGCTCTGCGGCAGCGTGAGCAACGACAACCCCCGCGGGCTATGGATCATCGCGACCGACGCGGATCTGCGCTTGCTGTACGTCGAACCGGTGGCTCTCCTGACGGCCGGCGGGGTGGAAGACCACGTCGACGACGTCGCGGGCTTCCTCGAGGGGGCGCGCGACGTCGCCTACTACGTGCTCGCGTGGACCAGCGAGACGGAGGTCGACCCGCAGGCCGACTGGCTGTTAGACCTCGACCGGCGGCTGCGGGAGGATCCCGACCTCGCGGTGGCACGCCTCCTCGGCATCATCGTCTTCGACGGTTCGAGGCTCTACTCGAGTCTTCCGCGCTGCGACTTCAGCATCGAGCGCGGTTTCCAAGACCTGCCGCGGGCAATGGCGTTGGCCGGGCCACACGGTCTGGATTGTTCCTGCCCGCCGTGCGCCGCCGAGCGACGGGCGTTCGACGACTCGATGGACGACTACCGGTTCAGCGGTGATTCCTACGACGACGAGTATTACGACGGTTCGTACGGTGACGAGCCGTACGTGCCGTCACCCGCCTACAGCGGTTCAGCACGAGGTCGGTCTCGACGCGGCCGGTCTCGACGTCGCCCGCGACTATACGACCCCGACTACGAGCCCCCGATGGCGCTCGACGGCGCCCAGTTCGACCAGGACAGCAACCGCTGGTATCCGCCACCCGACCGGGCAGGCAAGCGCTGGACACACGACGAGGAGCAGACCATCGCGGTATCTCACGAGCAGGGTCTCAGCTGCTTCGACATCTCCCTGCTCGTGCAGCGACAGCCCGGGGCCATCGCGAGAAGGTTGAACAAACTGGGCCTGTCGTCGTCGACGCTGTCGAAGGCGTTCTAGCCGGCGTGCCCACTATCCGCGCGTCGCGCCCTCATTCTCGCCCTCGACGCGGTCGCCCTCGACGCGGTCGCGCAGTGCCGCGTTCATCGCGTGGAACGACGGCGCGGTCTCGCTGCGCAGCGTCTCGGTGAAGAAGAGCACGGCGACGCCGCGAAACTGCTCGCTCTGCGTGAACCGCGTGCCGCCGCCGGGTAGGGCCTCGAGCGTGAAACTGTGTTCGCCGTCGAAGATGCCGACAACGCCGACGTGGCCCTCCCACCGCAGGAGCCTGTTCTCATCCACTTCGAGAACCGTGGGCGTGAACTCGGTGCCGTCGTTCTCGAACGCCAGTCGCTCGTCTTCCTCTACCTCGCCGCGCATGCCGGTGAGGGTCGGGTTCCACTCGGAATAGGCATCGAAGTCGGTGAGCGTCGTCCAGACGTGTTGCGGGGTCGCGTCGATGTCGACGCTGGTCTCGATGGAATACGGATGCGCCCGCTGCCACAGCGCGAGGATCACCACGAGCGCGAGGATCGTCACCGCGCCGATGCCCGAACGCCGCCAGTCGAACCGCCGCTCACCGCCCGGCAGCGCGGTCATCGCGCACCCGCCAGCACGCTCTGCACGAGCGCGTGCGCGTACCGGTCGTCGAGGGGCGCGCCCGTGATCAGAACGCGGTAGTAGACAGCCCCGGCGAGTTCGTCCATCGCCAGTTCGACGTCGAGGTCATGCCTCAGTCCGCCGCTCGCGATGCCGCGCTCGAGCACCGCCGCGATGGCGGCGCGACGCTCCGCCCACAACCGGTCCACGGACGACCCCAGTTCGTCGTCGGTCATGCGCGCGGCGGCGAGCTCCGCGACCAGCCTCCGCATCGGGGCCGGATCGAGCGCGCGACACATGCCGCCGACGATCGCCGTGAGGGCGGTCGCGATGTGCGCCAGGTCGCCTGCCGCGTCGACTATCGTGCCATCTGCCTGGCCACCGACCATGCCACCGGGCCCGGCAACACCCACCTCGTCCTGCCAGCCAGCGATGACACTCACAACAAGGTGGTTCTTCGTGGGCCAGCGGCGGTACACCGTCGTCTTCGCTACGCCCACGACGCGGGCGAGCTCGTCGATGACGAGCCCGTCATAGCCGCTGCGCAGCAGGGTTTCCGCGGCGGCCGCGAGGATCAGCGCGTCGGACTCGGTGTTGCGCGGTCGCGCCATGCTGCCCCCTCGAGATAAGAATACCGAGGTAGCGTAACATGCTCGGGTCGTGAGCCTGCGTGAGCCCGCCGCGTTAGCCCTGCGCCTCGACGAGCTCGATGAAGGCGCTCAACTGTGCGAGCGCGACCGGGTTGGTCGGCAGGTACTCCACGAGCGCCGGTGAGTAGAGCAGGTAGGCCGCCCACTGCGCCCGCGAGATCGCCACGTTGAGCCGGTTGGCGAGCAGCAGAAACTCGAGGCCGCGCGGCACCTCGTCGGCGGACGACGCCGCGAGCGACACGATCGCGATGGCCGCCTCCCGGCCCTGGAACTTGTCGACGGTGCCGACCGGCACGCTGCCCAGCCCGGCGGCCGCGAGGTGCTCGCCGATCAGCTCGACCTGCGCGTTGTACGGCGCAACGACGATGACATCCGTCTGCTCGAGCGGCCGGGTCGTGCCGCCCTCGGTCCACGCCCGGCCGAGTGCGTCGCGCACCAGTTCGACGACTCGCTCGGCTTCCTGAGGCGATGAGGTCGAGTTGAGGTGGTGATCAACGGCGATCGGATGGAGTCCGGGCTCGAGCCCCACGAGCATCCGGTCTTCTGCCTTCGATTCCAGCTTGCCCTCGTACGACAGCCTCGACACCGGCGCGCACACCGCGGGATGCATGCGCCAGCTCTTTGCCAGGAAGTAGCCGAACTCGGGCGGCAGAACGTCGTGGCCGGCGCTCAGCCAGCCGAGCGCGGAGACGTCGACGGGTTCCGGATGCGACCCCTGGCTCACCTGGGGAAGCTGTTGTGGGTCGCCGAGCAGCAACAACCGCTGAGCGGACACCGCCGCGGCGATCGTCGACGCGAGCGAGAACTGTCCGGCCTCGTCGACCACCAGCAGGTCGAGCGACTCACGAGGGATCGTGCCGGCGTTCGCGAACGTCCAGGCGGTGCCGCCGATGACCCAGCCGTCGTCTTGCCCGGTGAAGTCCGAAGTGTTCGCGGGGGTGCTCAGCGTGACCCACGGGTGGTCGTCGATATCGCCCTTCTTCGGTTTCTTGCCGATGCGTTTCGGGTCGAGGCCGGCCGCGGCGATCGCGCGCAGCATGTTCTTCACGGTCTCGTGCGACTGGGCGACGATGCCAACCCGCCACCCGTGGTTTTTCACGAGATCGGCGATGACACGCGAGCCGGTGAAGGTCTTGCCGGTTCCGGGCGGTCCCTGCACCGCCAGGTAGGAGTGGTCGAGCGTCAGCAGGGTGTCGCGGATCGCCGCGACGGTGTCGTCGCCCACGGGCGCGAGCGTCGCGCGCGGCGGTACGCGGCGCAACACGTCGAGCGCGGCATTCGGCAGCATCTCGGGCAGCGCGTCGAGAACGCGCGCGCCCCACTCTTCGATAGCCTCAGGTTGCGGCGCGGGACGTGGTGGTGCGGGCGGCGTCAGCGCGGCGGGCAGCTCGTCGAACTGTTCGGCGCCGGTTTCGAGCTGCTCCTGAATCACGTAGGTGACGTGCCCGGCCTCCTCGATGATGTCGATGATCTCGCCCTCGCTCGACGCGCGAGCGCCGGGCGAGCGCTTCGCGGAGATCGGCGGCTGCGGATCTTCGTACACGAGGTAGGGGTTCTGTTCGGCCTTGAACGAACTGCCCGGCGACAGCGTGCCCGACACCTCGATGATGCGGCGATCCTTCTTCTGCCGCCCCTCGCGGTACCACGGCTTCACGACCTCCGCGTGTTCGATCACGAGCACGTTGCGGGTGTCCGACCACTCGTCGAGCGGCGAGACCAGCCGGTCGAAGTGGTCCTGCCAGAACTTCTTGCCCTCGCGACGGTGGTAGTCGATCGCCGCCGACGCCAAGGCGATGGCCGTGTCATCCGGCGTGCGCTCCCCCACCTGCACGTCGGCGACGTGCTGTGAGAGCTCGAGGTAGACGGGGCTCGGCTCGCGCACGATCGGTAGGTCGAGCTCGATGTCGCGCGCGGGCATCGGTGCGATGCCGTTCTCGACGGCGCGCGCGAGCAGCCAGTCGCGCAGCCGAAGCGTCGACACGCAGTCGTACTCGTTGTAGCTGGCGATCGCGTCGAGCTTGGCCTGACCCGCTTCGACGTCGCCGTCGCGCATGAGCTGGCGGGCGTCGGCGTACTCCGTCACGGAGTCGGCGGCGTTCGCCACGCCGCTGCGCTCGCTCGGCAGGTAGAGCGGCTCGAGCTTCTTGATCGAGTAGCTGTGCGATCCGACCCGCACGCTCTTCTTCACCAGCGGATACAGGTCGACGAGCACGTCGTCGCGCAGCAGGTCGTCTACGGCGTCTTCGCCGACGCCGTGGCGCGCGGCGAGGGAGAGCAGGTGGGTGCGCTCGTAGGCGGCGTAGTGGTAGATATGCATGCCCGGATGCTGCGCCCGACGTTCGGCGACGTAGGCGAGAAACTGCTCCAAGGCCACCCGCTCCTCGGCATAGTCGTGGGCCCAGAAGGTGCGGAACGTGTCATCCGGCTCGACGAGGCCGAACAGGTAGTCGAGGCCCCACTCGACGGGCGGGGCCCCGGCTGCCCCGCCAGCCTCGACGAGCCCGGCGACTCCCTCGCCGCTCACGCTGGCACCGCGCGACGGCTCGGAGTAGAGCGGGTCGCCCTCGAAGTCGAAGAAGATGTCGCCGGCGTCGGGGAGCGGCAGGGCCGCGAGGGCTTTCGGGTTGTAGACGTCGAACGCCGGCGCATCGCCGTCGTGGGGCGCGATCTGGATGCGCGCCTGCGAACGGAGCCCGGCGAGGGTCGCGGCGCTGAGGCCCTCCACCGCCGCACGCCCGTCTATCTGGTCGGGAACGTTCGCGAGCTGGTCGATGGTCGTGATGCCTGCCGCGTTGAGCTTGCGGCGTTGGGTGAGGCGCATGCCCGCGACGAGCAGTACGTCACGGTGCAGTTCGACCTGTTGTGTGCACGCGGCGCAGCGTCCGCAGATGGAGTAGCGCGGGTCGCCCCACGGTGTGGGCGAGTCATCCGCGAGGCGGTCGTCGAGCATCGTCTGCAGGCGCTCGCGGCGCTTGCGGTAGACCGGCAGGATGTCGCGCAGGGCGTGGGTGCTGGTTCGACCATCGCCGAGGATGAGGTGTACGTTGTCGCCGACCTCGACGCCGAGCGCCAGCACCTGGTCGCTGTACGCGGCGAGTTGCAGCAGGGCGGTAATTTTGGCGCTGCGGGCGAGCTTGGTGTCGTAGACCTCGTAGACGCCGTCGTCGTTCAGCATGATGAAGTCGGCGAACCCGAGCAGGCGGCCGTCGAAGAACGTGGCCTGGAAGAGAACGTCGACCCCGTCGCGCAGGGCCTGAGCCGTGATCGCGGCCGCCTCGCCGTATTGGTCGAAATCGGGGTGGTCGAACTCGACGACCTGCCGGGTCTTCTTCAGAGTCTCGAGCACTCGCAACTCGTGCGCCGTTCCGAGCAGGCCGGCGCGCACGAGCATGTCGTCTTCGACATCGTCGACCCTCTCGACCCGGCCCAGTTTCGCGTCGAGCTTGCGCATCAGCGCCCACTCGCACTTCGCGGCGGCGGTGAGATCGCTCGCGGAATAGATGACTGTCGTCGGGTCGATCAGAATCACGGGGCTCCAGAGTGCTGTGCCGTGTTGCGCATCGCGTTGTCGCGACCAGCGTGCGGCACTCGTCAGGCTATCGCGCACGACCGACCGCGCGATGTTCGAGTACGGCAGAGGGACATCCAGAACGCCAGGGGGAATCTGAAACGGCAGAGGGAATCTAGAACGGCATGGGCTCCTCTCCGGGGTATTCGGTCGACTCCCACGCGGCTGCCGGGCCACCTTCGGCCTCCTCGCGTTGCCGCGGGTCGGGCTTGAGCGCCTCGACGAAAGCGGGTGACAGCCGCCGGAGCGGTGCGACCCGTCTGATGCGGCCGCACGGCGAGATCCATTGCTTGTCGCCGTCGGGCAGCTTGTTCATCGTCCAGCGGGTGTTGTGCACGAGCCGATGGTCGGGTTTGCAGAGCAGAGCCGAGTTGTCGAGCGACGTGTCGTGCGATTCCTGCCACTCGCTGGGATGGTGACCGTCGGACTCTTTCGGTGTGGCATCGCACCACGGGCCGGTGCACGTTCGGTCGACCAGTCGCACCGCCCGACGCAGCGAGGCGGGGAGGAACCGGAACGTGTCGTCGAACGCCACGATCGACCCGGTGATGGGGTCGGTGAGGAGGCGGAAGAACCCGGGAGCGTCGGCCACCAGCTTTCGCGCCGTGGCCGGATCGATCGGTACCTTGCCCTCGAGCGTCGCAGGCGCCGCCTCCAGACCCAGCAGGGTGAGCACCGGCACCTCGATGTGCACGTTGGCGACGATGCCGTGGCCGAGACGTTTACCATCCGAGCTAGTCGGGTCGGCGTCATCGTCGACCGCGGCACACAGGTCACCTTTGATGAGGATCTCGGTCGCAACATCCGCCCGTCTTTGCGCCAGCGTGCGCGGGTCGTCTTTCACCTTCACGAGCGCGATGTCGGTGACCCGGTTGTAGATGGCGGCGATCACCTCGTTCGAATCGCGCAGGGTGAGATACCCCGAGCCGTCTTCGCCCAGCTCTATGGAGACGTTGCGGAAGGCGGCGGCTCGTTCGTGGCGCTCTTGCATCGTCTCGGCGTGGATTCGCTCCCGGGTCGTGAGCACGCGCGCGCGAAATACGGTGAGGATCAGCGTGGCCGCGAGCGGCACGAGCTCTGCTTCGAAGGCCGCGCGAGACTCGGGAGGGAGCGACCACGCCGTGGAGGCGATCACCCTGGCGTGTTCGTAGCGAATGGCGCCGTCGTCGAGCGCCCCGAGTGTCAGCGGCAGGTCGGCGACAAGCGTCTCGCTCTCGGCCAAGAGGGTTCGCGCCGCGTTCTTCGAGAGGTTCAGAGCCGTGGCCAGCTCGGTCGCGAGTTCGGTCTTCGCCCGGTTGCCGATCGACCAGCCCGACTCCTTGCCTTGATCGACGCGCAGCTGCGGCGGCCTCGTCGCGTCTTCGTCGCTCTCGTCTGCGGCGATCGAGACCGAGACTCGCCGAAGCTCGTCGATTCGTCTGGCCCGCTTGGCCATGGTGACGGAGAGTTGCCGATCGGCTATCTCGGCCTCGTCGAGGAACTCGGCGAAGAGCGCGCGTCGCTGGGCGTACGGCGACGACGAGTAGGGGTTCACCGAACCGGGGATTCGATCGGGGGCGGCCACGTCCGGTGGTGGTTCGTCAGGTGGTGGTTGGTCTGGCGGTGGTTCTTCGGGTGGTGGATCGTCGAATTGCTTGTCTGTTCTCATGCGTAAATTCGAACTCGACCCACCGACACCGGGGTGCGTTTTGGGCCTCGAAACGACCGGTTTCGACGCACCTGTGGAGAAGTTTCTTGAAATTAGTGTCGAGGCGCCAGCGCGAGCCGGTACTGCAGCATCGGCTCGCCCAGCAGCGGGTGCGCTTCGAGGCCTCCCGTCGCCCCGAACCCGCGAGACGTGTAGAGCGTCAGGGCTCGGTCATTTCCCCGCCGCACCCACAGTTCGGCAACACGAGCACCGGATGCTGCCGCGAACGCTATCGCGTCGTCCAGAAGCGCTCCGCCCGCCCCTCGACCGGTCGCTTCCGGCGCCACAGCGATGAGTTCGAGTAGGGCGACCTCGCCCGGCGCCCGAACCGTGAGCGCAAACCCGTCGATATCGTCGGCGCGCGACTCCACCACCGCAAACCGCACAACCGGCCGTTCGAACTTTGCCTTGGCTCTCTCGCGTGACTGGGGCGGCGGCGTGAATCCATCACGCGCCTCGAGAGCGGACAGCCAGAGGTCGACGCAGGCGCTGATGTCGTCGGGATGACCTGAGCGAATAGTCACTGGGCGGATAGTCACCGGGCCACGATATCCCCTACCCTCGACCTCATGATCGCGATCCGTTCGGCGTCCGAGGTTCCCTGGGCCGACCTCGAGCGCGTGTTCGAGACGCCGGGCGATCCGCGCACCTGCTGGTGCCAGTACTTCAAGGTGACGCCCGCCGAGTGGGACGCGACCGACGCGCAGACTTTCGCTACCAGGCTGCACGAGCAGACCCGCCGCGGTGATCCGACCCCCGGCCTCATCGCGTATGTCGACGACGAAGCGGCCGGGTGGGTGGCCGTCGAGCCGCGCGACAACTATCCGAGACTTCGACGCAGCCGCGTCGTGCAGTCGGGTTCTGCCGAGACCTGGGGCGACGCATCCGTCTGGTCCGTCGTCTGTTTCGTCGTGCGCCGCGAGTTTCGGCGACAGGGAACCAGTGGCGCGCTCATCGCTGCGGCGGTCGACCGGGCGAGGGCGGGAGGCGCCCGGGTCGTGGAGGGGTATCCGGTCGAGCCCGCGCTGATCTCCGGGTCTGACGCCGACGCGCTCTACCACGGCACCGTCTCCATGTTCGAGGCGGCCGGGTTTTCCGAGATCGCCGTGCCGACGCCCTCGCGCCGGGTGATGGCGCGCGACCTCAGCGCAGTCGCCTGATCAGCGCAGTCGCCTGATCAGCGCAGTCGCATAATCCAGGCGAGCAGGTAGCTGCGCGAATTGCCGTCGTCGACGGCCGCCGACGGCAGGTTGCGCGCCGCCTCGAGTGCCTCGGCCGCATCCGGAGCCCCTGCCAGAGCCCGGTACATGAGGAGATAGTCCGAAAACTGGCCGGGAGGGCTCGCCTCGGCGATATTCTTTCGGATGCGGCCCGGGTCGCCCGCCAGATAGTCACCCACCGGCGACAGTGGCAACAGCTGGATGCCGAGTATCGCCGAGGGCTCGGCACTGAACCAGGTGCCGTAGTCGCGTTTGCCGTCCCAGACGATTCCGACGACGGAGCGGTCGTACCCCGCGTAGGGCGGGGTGGTCTCATCGAAGTTCGTCCAGTATCGGGTAGCGGAGTGCGCCTCGGCCGAGAGCATCCAGCGAGCCTCCCCCGCGAGTGCGCGGTCATCCACGGCGTCTGCCCACGCGGCGAGACCGTTCCAGGCAGCCACCGCCTCCGACGACGACTCCTGATTGTTGCCGTCCCGGAAGGGGGCGAACCCCGAGGCCCAGGAGTGGCCGGAGTACGGGTCGAAGACGCGCCTTGTGGGGAAGTATCGTGACGGCGACCCGCTCGCGATGTCCGCGGCGAGGAGGGTCATCACCGGTTCCAGCTCGGCCGCGAGTTTCGGATCGTCTTCGGCCGCGACCCCCGCGGCGAACAGGAAGTAGCCGTAGTGGAAGTGGTGGTCGTTGAACTGGTCGGAGCCGAACGAGGCGGTCTGGCCGACGATCCCCCGCACGGATTCGTCGTAGGCGAAGCATCGCTCGGCGCGCTGCTCGCAGCCTTCGGGCTGTGTCCACTCGCGAAGCGCGGAGGTGAGCGTGCCGGTCAGCGAGTCCATCGCCGCGGTCGCGTCGAGCGACCGGGCCAGCTGAAGCAGCGTGGCGAGACGGGCGAGAGCCTTGCCGCCGAAGTAGGTGTCGGTGGGTAGCGGGTCGGTCTCGGCGATGTCCCGCCCGAGCTGCGCCTCGAGCTCGGCTCGGTCGTCGGAGGAGAGACCGGACAGGTCCAAGGCGCTGCGCGGCTCGACGGTGGGCACCGTCCAGGCGAGGTCGGTGCCCCCGCAGAGCTGCATCTCGCCGTAGACGGTGGCGAAGAAACCGAGGGTGCAGGTGGTGGTCACGAGCCCGTCGCGTTGGTGGGGTAACGCGCCGAAAAGCGTCGATCCCGTGGAGTATCGCAGGGTGGTGCTGGCCTCGGAGGAGGTGGACGAGTAGCGGGTGGTCACCCGGTTCAGCGGTTCGCGAGCGAAGCCGGCCAGGTCGTGGATTCCGACCCCCACGGGAAGCGGGAACCAGTTCGCCACCTGTCCCTCCGTGAGTGTCAGCCGGGTGCCGTCGACGGATCCCCCGGTGACCAGTCCGAACCGCTGCCCTTCGGCCACCGCCGAATAGACGCCGTCCCCCTCGTCGCTGAAGGCCGCGGTGAGACCCAGCTCGGTCGACGCGCTCGCCGTGAAACTCACGAGGGGCGAACCGCGCGCGATGGTGACCGCCCCGCTGCCGGCGGTCGCGATCGTGACCGACACCTCGTCGTACCTGGTGACGACGCTCTCGCCCGCTCCCGTCGTCACGGCGAGCTGCGCGACCGCCGGCGCCGCGATCAGCGCCGGCGCGCTCGTCACCGTCGGCAGGCCGAATTCGAAGCCACCCTCGGTCAACGCGAACGAGAGCGGCAGCGGAAAGACCGGCTCGTCGCCAAAGACGAGCGGGCTGAACCAGCGGTTGGTGGGCGCCACGAGCCCATCGGCAAGACGGGTGGCGGGAAGCGTGGACTGCGCCGTGGTCGACAGCTCGTCCACCAGCGGCGCCACGACCGGGGCCGAGAGCGCCGTCGACGGCGTGGGAGCGGCCCCGGTGCATCCGAAGACCGAGCCCGACAGCACCGCCGCAAGCGTCAGGGCCACGATGCCCCGCCGCCGCACCCTCACCGCGATAGCGTCCCCACGAAGTCTTCGGCCGAACCTTGCAGGGCGTCGACGGCCGTCGAGAGCGGATCGTCGTTGCGCAGGGTGAGTGTTGCCTCGACCGGTGTGCCGGGGGCGACGAGGCCGCCGTGACCGCCGTAGTCGAGGTTCGGGCTCGTCACCTTCACGATGGCGCGCGCGTTACCGTCGACGGTGGTCACGTCGACCTGTGCGACCTCCCCGTTCACCCGGTCGGAGTTGGGCAGCTTGAGGCTGACCAACGCGCCGCTCTGCACGCGGGCGAAGTCTTTCGGGTCGAGCGTGAACTCGGCCGTGACGAAGAGCGCGTCGGTGGCCTGAATCGTGGCGATGGTGGAGCCGCTGCCCGCGTAGCCGCCCTGCTGGATGGCGACGTTCTGCACGACGCCCGATACGGTGGACTTGACGGTGACGGTGCCGTCATCGTGCACGTCGAAGACAGCGCTCGACGCCGTGACCGTACCTTTGGCCTGGCTCTCGCGCAGGATGCTGCTGTCGATGGTCGCGATGGGATCGCCCGCGGCGATCACGTCGCCCTTGGTGATCGGCTGCTCGATGATCGTTCCCGCGTAGTCGGTGCCCACCGGGAAGGCGACGGCCTCGATCGACGCCGTGCTGCTGCTGGTCTCGCCCTTGCGCTGCGACAGCACGACCGTGGCCACGCCGACGATCAGCACGATCACCACGATGCCGGCGAAGAGCCGCAGGCGATTACCCCAGGTCATCAGGCGACCTGCCGTTCGGGCACGCGCGCCGCGGTGACGACGGGGCGAGCGAACCCGCTGTCGAGAGTGACCTTGGGGGCGACGAGAGCGCTGCGCGCGATTTTGGCGGCGCGCACTTCCTGGAGCCCCGCGATCACGAATGCGCCGAGGATGAAGGTGTTGGTGAGGTTCCACGCCGTGGCGAGAGTCAGCGTCTGGTTGCCCAGGTCCTTGTAGATCGCGACGAACGAGGTGAGCAGCAGGAACGTGAAGGTGAGCACCTGCGGGATCATGAAGTTGAATGGCGAGTTCCGTTTGCGGGCGCCCCCGGTGACGTGCCAGCCCTCCTGCTTGCGGATCAGCACGTTGACTAGCGCCTTGAGATAGATCGGGAACGAGACGCTGGCGAGCATCAGGGTCTCGGGTCTGAACGAGCCCATCGTGTTGAACGCGAGCAGAATCTGCAGGCCGTAGAAGCCGAAGTAGAACAGCAGCCAGGTGGCCCACGTGACGGTGAGGTTCACCGGGCGCAGATCGAAGAAGATCTCCATCGGAGGCACCAGCAGAAGCAGCAGCGGCACGATGCCCACGAGGTAGTGCGTGGCGGTGATCATGTACTGCACGCGCTGGTCGGCGGTCAGATTGCGCCGTGGGTTCAGCGGATTGTGGAAGAACAGGATCTCGAATCCGCCGGTGGCCCAGCGCATCTGCTGCTTCGAATAGTCCTCGATGGTCTCGGGTGCGTTGCCGATCGCCAGTGTCACCGGGATATAGATCGAGCGCCATCCGCGCTCGTGCAGCAACAGTGACGTCCAGACATCCTCGCTCTTCGAATCGGTGCAGATGCCTCCCACGTCCATCACGGCCGTGCGCCGGAAGACCACGTTCGTGCCCACGCAGAAGGCGGCGTTGAAGCTGTTGCGGCCCGGCTGCACGAACCGGTAGAAGACCGCCTGCATGAACCCCGCGCCGCGCGAGATCATGTTGTTCATGTTGCCGTAGGCCTGCGGGGTCTGCACGAAGGCCACATCGTCGTCGATGAAGAAGGGCAGCGTCTCGTAGAGGAAGTCGCTCTTCGGCACGAAGTCGGCGTCGAAGATGGCGAAGTACTCGCCCTTCGTGATGCTGAGGGCGTGGTTGACGTTGCCCGCCTTCGCGCCGTTGCTGGTGAGTCTTCGGATGTATCGTGCCCCGTGTAGGGCAACGAGGTCACGCACCTCGTCGGAACGTCCGTCGTCGAGAACCCAGGTGAGGTGGGCGCCGCGGAGATTCATCGCGGCGACCAGGGTGCGCTCGATCGTGTCGAGGTCTTCGCCGTAGACGGTGATGAACACGTCGACGCTGACCGGCTTCTCGTCGAGCAGCATCGGCCAGACGCGCGGCCGGTTCTCGAGCCGGCCCTCGCGGATCATGGCCGTGTCGTAGAGGCGTTCCTGCGCGTGGTGGAAGTTGAAGTCGCGCGGGTCGGTGCCTCCCGAGAGGATGGTCCACATCGAGAAGGTGGCCTGGGCGACCAAGACCAGCTCGGCCACGATCACGATCGAATAGGGCAGCAGGTCGCCGCGAGTCGAGGGATTGACGAGAAACACGGTGTACGCGAGCACGCCGATCATGGCGATCACCACGAAGAGCAGCAGCGAGGGCGATTGCACCGCGGAATTCTCGATCTTGCGGGGCAGCGGGGCTTCGTCGGGGCGGCGGGTTCCGGTGAACAGGCGTTCGGGGTGCGCGGAAGTCATTCGGGCGGTTCCTTCACTGTGCTCGCGCGCATCGGGTACACGCGGGCCGGGTATCTACGTGAGTGAACTGGAAGCCTCGAACGGACGGTACTCCCAGAGGAGGAAGCGACTTCGTCGGCGTCTTCCGCGTCACTAGGGTGCGTGACGCGCGTAACAGTGCCTAGAAAGTAGCAGCGCGGATCGCCCAAAAAAGGGGACTTCCCTCGTTCGGGGGGTATGCGCTACTTTGAGGCGGTTGACGCGTTTTCGCTTTTGAGGCGGGCTGTGATGGCGGCGACGACCTCGCCGACGGGCTGGTGTTCCCAGAACCTCAGTACGACCCAACCTCGCTCCTGCAGGGCACGGGTGGATTCGCGGTCGCGCTCGATGTTGCGTGCGAGCTTCGGAGCCCAGTAATCGACGTTCGACTTGGGTGTAGTGCCGTGCGTCGGGCAGCCGTGCCAGAAGCATCCGTCGATGTAGATCGCGACGCGTCGCTTGGTGAACACGATGTCGGACCGCGTGCGCAGAGTCGGCTCCGGTCGTAGGTCGACCCTGAACCGGTAGCCCTGGGCGTGAAGTGCCCGGCGCACGAGCAGCTCCGGCTTCGTGTCGCGACTGCGGTTGCCGAGCATCGACGTGCGCGTGGCCTCGTTGGTCGCCCAGGACATGTCAGAACGTCAGCGCCGGCGCCGCGCGGCTTCCAGCCAGTAATTCGTGAACCCCGCGTCATCCGGGTTCAGGTTTGTTCCTGGGGGAACGATCTCGTCGATGCGGTCGAGCGTCTCCGTCGAGAGTTCGAGCGAGGCGGCGTCGAGCTGTGACTCGAGCTGCTCCATCGTGCGCGGGCCGATGATCGCGCTCGTGACGCCCGGGTGGCGCAGCACGAAGGCGAGCGCGAGGTGCACGAGCGGCACGCCCAGGTCGTCGGCGAGAGCGCCCAGCTTGTCGGCGGCGCCGAATTTGGCGGCGATGCCGGGCTTCGAGAGGTCGTAGCGGCCGGGGTCGCGATCGCTGCGGTGGGTGGTCGGCAGGTCCTGCCCGGCACGGAACTTGCCGCTCAACCAGCCACCGGCGAGCGGGCTCCAGACGAGCGTGCCCATGCCGTGGCGCAGGGTCGTCGGCAGCAGGTCGGCCTCGATGCCCCGCGCCAGCATCGAGTAGGGCGGCTGTTCGGTGACGAAACGGGCCGTGTGGTTCTGGCGGGCGCTCCACTGTGCCTCGACGACCTGCGAGGGCTGGAAGGTCGACGAGCCGATGTAGCGCACCTTGCCCTGCGTCACGAGATCGCTCAGCGCGCCGAGGCTCTCGTCGATGTCGGTGTGCTCGTCGGGCCGGTGCATCTGGTAGAGGTCGATGTAGTCGGTGCCGAGACGACGCAGGGAGTCTTCGAGCGCCCGGATGATCCAGCGCCGCGATCCCCCGCGGTAGTTCGGCTGCTGCTTCATGCCGTTGAAGAATTTGGTGGCGATCACGAGGTCGTCCCGCTTGCCGACGATGGCCTTGCCCACAATCTCCTCAGACTCGCCGAACGAGTAGATGTCGGCGGTGTCGATGAAATTGATGCCCGCGTCGATAGCCCGGTGGATGACACGGATGGAGTCATCGTGATCGCGGTTTCCCCAGTCGCCGAACATCATGGTTCCGAGGGCGAGGCGGCTGACCTCCACTCCCGTGCGGCCGAGGTGGGTGGTGGGCTGAGGTGAGGTCTGCTCTGACATGCTCTTACGCTACGCCCGACCCCGGCGATATGCGCGAGCCGTGTCATCCGAAAGACGGAGATTGTAACGACTCTGAGCGAGGCGGGCGCGGCGTGGCGAATGCTCAGGCTGGTTATCTAGAGTTGAACGCGGATTGCTCGTGCCGCGAGAGTCACCGGGGGTGACGCATCCGGGCCAGGTCCGCACGACCTTCGTAATTTGGGGACACAGACACACATGTTCGACAACGGATCAGTAGAGTACGAGCCCGACCGCAGCAGGCGCAA
>NZ_JBKKAD010000179.1:0-8899 GCF_046714715.1 Conyzicola sp.
CACCGCCCGAGCTGCAGGTGCCGTTCTTCGACGCACAGGGGTTGATCGGGTACGCGGACTTCTACTGGCGCGAACTCGACCTCATCGTGGAGATCGACGGCAAGGCAAAGTACGGTCTGAACCGACACTTCCAGAAGGGTGTGCCCGTCGACGAACTCCTCTGGCAGGAGAAGCAGCGCGAAGACCGGCTGAGACGCGTCGTGGCGTCGTTCGAGCGTCTCGACTGGGAGATGATCGCCGATCGTCGAGAGCTTGCCCTGCGTCTAGCGCGGCACGGCCTCCGACGCGGATGACGCGATTCCGGCCCTATGAGCCCGCCGCGGACGCGTCATTCGGCCGGAAGCGGCTCATTTGCGAGCGAGCAGCTAGCCCAGCCCGCCCGGCTTCATGTAGGTGCGCTCGTGGTAGAGCAGCGCGTCGTCTTCGTCGCCGAGCGCGCCCTCTTCGATCTGCACGATGACCACGGCGTTGTTGTGCACGGGGTGCACCTCGATGATGCGCCCGACCATCCAGGCCGTGACATCCTTCAGCACCGGCACGCCGTGGGGGCCGGGCGCCCAGTGTCCGCCGACGAATCGCACGGCGTTGTCGGCGGCGAGCTTCTCGGCCTGGTGACGTGACCGCGGTCCGAGCGTGTGGATCGCCACGCGGTTGCCCACCGTCATGGCGGGCCAGGCGCTCGCGATGCGGGCCATGTTGAACGTGACGAGCGGCGGTACCGCGGCGAGACTCGCGAGGCTCGTCGCGGTGAAACCGACCGGGCTGCCGTCGGGGGAGAGCGACGTGATCGCGGCCACTCCGGCCGCGTGGCGCCTGAAGGTCTGCTTGAACGCCTCGAGGTCGGCGGGCTGGTCGGCTGGGGTCGGAGTGGTCTCGTTCATACGCAGGTGTCAATCATCAGCGAGCTCGGCCTATTCCCTGCGCGTCTTCACGGCGGCGCACAACTAACATGGTGAGGCCATGATCCAACTCATTGACCTCCGTGACCTTCAGCCTAATCGCGTCGACCTCGCCGAACTGATCCCCCGTTCCCAGAACGACTTCTCTCAGGCCACCGACATCGCGCAGGGCCTCATCGATGCCGTGCGCGAGCGCGGCGAAGCCGCCCTGCTCGACCAGGCCGAGCGCCTCGACGGGGTGCGCCCCGCCCAGATCCGCATCCACGCCGACGAGATCAACAGGGCCGTCCGCGACCTCGATCCCGCCGTGCGCGACGCGATCGAGGAGGCCATCCGCCGCGTCACGATCGCCTCGAAGGCGCAGCTGCCCGCGCCCGTCGTCACGACCCTCGGCCACGGCGCGCAGGTCATCCAGCGCTGGCAGCCGGTCAAGCGGGTCGGCCTCTACGTTCCCGGCGGCAAGGCGGTCTACCCGTCCAGCGTGGTGATGAACGTCGTTCCGGCCCAGGTCGCCGGCGTGTCATCCATCGCTCTCGCGTCTCCCGCGCAGAGGCAGTTCGACGGTTCCGTGCACCCGACCATCCTCGCCGCCGCCGGCCTGCTCGGCGTCGACGAGGTGTACGCCATGGGCGGTGCCGGCGCGGTCGGCGCCTTCGCCTACGGCGTGCCGTCGATCGGGCTCGACCCGGTGCACGTCATAACCGGACCCGGCAACCAGTACGTCACGGCGGCCAAGCGGCTCGTGCGGGGTGTCGCGGGAATCGACTCCGAGGCCGGCCCCACCGAGATCCTGGTGATCGCGGATGCCACGGCCAACGCCCGCCTCATCGCCGCCGACCTCGTCAGCCAGGCCGAGCACGACGAACTGGCTGCGGCGGTGCTCGTCACCGACTCCCCGGAGCTCGCCGACCGCGTGCGCGTCGAACTCGTGTCGGTCGCGGCATCCACTCACCACACGGCCCGTGTCGCGGAGGCCCTCGCCGGCCAGCAGTCGGCGATCGTGCTCGTCGCCGATCTCGCCGCCGCGGCCGCGTTCAGCAACGCCTACGGCCCCGAGCACCTCGAGATCCAGACCGAGGAGCCGGGCGCGGTGCTCGACCTCATCGACAGCGCGGGCGCCATCTTCCTCGGCGAGAACTCGCCGGTGAGCCTCGGCGACTACCTGGCCGGGTCGAACCACGTGCTTCCGACCGGCGGCCAGTCGCACTTCTCTTCGGGGCTCGGTGCCCACACGTTCCTGCGCCCGCAGCAGGTCATCAACTACGACCGTGCGGCGCTGCAGGCCGTGGAGGCCCGGATCGTCGCGCTCAGCTCGGCCGAAGACCTGCCGGCCCACGGCGACGCGGTCACCGCGCGGTTCACCCAGCAGTAATGCCGCGGCGCACCCCGGCCTCCCCACTTCGCGGGGGTGGCCGGGGTACAATCGATCCACCATGTTCTGCCCCTTTTGCCGCCACCCCGACAGCAGGGTCGTCGACTCCCGCACAAGCGACGACGGCATGTCGATCCGCCGCCGCAGGCAGTGCCCCGAGTGCGGCCGCCGTTTCAGCACCACCGAAACCGCGAGTCTCATGGTGATCAAGCGCAACGGCGTCGTCGAGCCGTTCAGCCGCGAGAAGATCGTGAGCGGTGTGCGCAAGGCCTGCCAGGGCCGCCCGGTGACCGACACCGACCTCGCCGTTCTCGCGCAGAAGGTGGAGGAGTCCATCCGGGCCACGGGCGCCGCCCAGATCGAGGCGAACGACATCGGCCTCGCGATCCTGCCCCCGCTGCGCGACCTCGACGAGGTGGCCTACCTCCGTTTCGCGAGCGTCTACCAGGGCTTCGATTCGCTCGACGATTTCGAAAGCGCGATCACGCTGCTGCGCGTCGCGCACGCGAACACCGCGGCCGCCGACACGAGCGGCGAATAGCGGCGCATCGCCCCCGCCGGTCGGCGCTGTAGCGTTGACCCCAGCATGTACAGATTCTTCTTCTCCACGGTCCTCACCCGCATCGACCCGGAGCGCGCCCACCACCTGGCCTTCGTCGTCATCCAGCGCCTGCCGCTCGCCGGCATCGGCGCGCTCGTGCGTCGGTTCACCCGGCCCGATCCGAGCCTCGCCGTCACGGCGCTCGGCCTGACGTTCGACTCGCCGTTCGGTGTCGCCGCCGGTTTCGACAAGGACGGTAACGCCATCCGCGGGCTCGGACAGCTCGGTTTCGGCCACGTGGAGGTCGGCACCATCACCGCGCGTCCCCAGCCGGGCAACCCGCGACCGCGCCTCTTCCGGCTCGTCGCCGACAGCGCCGTCATCAACCGCATGGGCTTCAACAACCACGGCGCCGCCGCCGCGCGCGACCGTCTCGCGAAAGAGGCGTCGCGGTCGTCGCGTCCGGTCATCGGCGTCAACATCGGTAAGTCCCGGGTGGTCGAGGTGGATGACGCGATCGCCGACTACCTCGAGAGCACCATGCTGCTGGCCCCCGCCGCCGATTACCTCGTGGTCAACGTCAGCTCGCCGAACACCCCGGGCCTCCGCGGCCTGCAGGAGCTCGACAAGCTGAAGCCGCTGCTCTCCGCCGTGCAGGGCGCCGCCGGCAGCACGCCGGTGCTGGTGAAGATCGCGCCCGACCTCGCCGACGACGAGGTGCGCCGCATCACCGCGCTCGCCCTCGAGCTGGGTCTCGACGGCATCATCGCCACTAACACGACGCTCTCGCGCGAGAACCTCGCCACCGACCCCGCGATCGTGGAGGCGGCCGGCGCCGGCGGGCTCTCCGGCGCTCCGCTGGCCGCCCGCTCGCTCGAGCTGCTCGTGCTCATCCGGTCGCTGGTGCCGGCCCACTTCTGCGTCATCTCGGTCGGCGGCGTCGACACCGCCGCCGATGTGCGCGCCCGCCTCGACGCCGGAGCGACCCTCGTGCAGGGCTACACGGCGTTCCTCTACCGCGGCCCGTTCTGGGCCAGGTCGATCAACCGCGGGCTCGCCGGGCTCAGCGCTTAAACGAAAAAGCCCGTCGCGTGCGACGGGCTTTCCGGTATCCAGAGGCTAGCTCGGGTACTGGCGGCGCTTGACCTGCGGCTTCGGCAGGCGCATCAGGCGCAGCTGCAGGGCGCGCATCGCGGCGTACCAGCGCAGGCCGGACTCGACCTTGTCGGCACCGAACTTGGCGGCCAGCTTCTTGCGGATGATCAGCCCGACGATCACGCAGTCGATCACGGCGGCGATGAAGAACAGCCAGAGCAGACCGAACGCTCCGACCTGCACTTCGGGCGAGGGGACGACGGTGGCGATCAGCACGATCACCATCACGGGGATGAGGAACTCGCCGATGCTCGTGCGGGCATCGATGTAGTCGCGCACATAGCGGCGCTGCACTCCGCGGTCGCGGGCGGGCATGTACTTCTCGACGCCGTTCGCCATGCCGATGCGCTGCTTGTCGCGCTCGGTGGCGAGCACGGCGCGCGACTGGCGGCGGGCCTCGGCGCGGTCGTTCGACACGAGCGGGCGCTTGCGCGCCTCTTCCTTCTCCTTGCGCGTGGGCGTGGGGCGCCCCTTGCCCGCGGAGGTGCTGTCTTGGTTGAGCTCGTACCGGGCGTCGTTGTCGGTCGAGTTGTCGGTGTTCCTGGCCACGATGAGTCCTTGCGATTGGGGGCGACTTAAGATTACCTCTATGACAGATTTCGAGCAGACAACCCCGGCCAACTCCCACCCGGAGCTCTCCGCCCTGAGGGAGTCCGTGCAGCTCGGGCTGCCCGCGGCGATCGCCGACCTCTCCCGCCTCGTGCGCATCCCGTCGGTGTCGTGGGACGGCTTCGACCCCGCCCACGTCGCCGCGAGCGCCGACGCCGTGAAGGGTCTCCTCGACGATCTCGGCGTGTTCGAGTCGGTCGAGATCGCACGCGCGCCGATCGGCTCGACCGACGCCCTCGGTCAGCCCGCCGTGCTCGCCACCCGCGCCGCACGCAACGGCCGCCCGACGATCCTGCTCTACGCGCACCACGACGTGCAGCCGCAGGGCGACGAAGACGACTGGGACTCGGCACCGTTCGAGCCGACGGTGCGCGGCGACCGCCTCTACGGGCGCGGCGCTTCCGACGATAAGGCCGGCGTGATGTCGCACGTCGCCGCCATCCGCGCGTTCGCCGCAACGGTGGGCCCCGACTTCGACCTCGGCCTCGCCGTCTTCATCGAGGGGGAGGAGGAGTTCGGTTCGCGCTCGTTCTCCAACTTCCTCGCCGAGAACGAGACCGCCCTGCGCGCCGACGTTATCATCGTCGCCGACTCCGACAACTGGAACGTCACCACCCCGTCGCTCACCGTCGCGCTGCGCGGCAACGTCGCCTTCAAGCTCAAGGTCTCCACTCTCGCCCACGCCTCGCACTCGGGCATGTACGGGGGAGCGGTTCCGGATGCCATGCTCGCGACGATTCGATTGCTCGCGACCCTGCACGACGAGGCCGGATCCGTCGCGGTCGCCGGTCTCACGACGCACGAGGCCGAAACGCCCGACTACCCCGAGCAGCAGTTGCGCGACGAGACGGGTCTGCTCGACGGTGTCTCGCCGATCGGCAGCGGACCCGTTCTCAGCCGCCTCTGGTGGCAGCCGGCGATCACCATCACCGGTATCGACGCCCCGACCGTTGTCAACGCGTCCAACACGCTCATCCCGTCGGTCACCGTCAAGCTGAGCGCCCGCATCGCGCCCGGCCAGACGGCGAGCGATGCCTACGCAGCGCTCGAGGCGCACCTCCTCGCCAACGCCCCGTTCGGCGCCCATATCGAGATCACCGACGTCGACCCCGGCAACCCGTTCCTCGTCGACACGTCGGGCTGGGCCGCGGTCGAGGCGAAGGCGGCGATGCACGAGGCGTGGGGCACAGAACCCGTCGAGACCGGCATCGGCGGCTCTATCCCGTTCATCGCCGACCTGGTCGAGGTCTTCGGTGACGCTCAGATCCTCGTGACCGGCGTGGAGGACCCAGACACCCGCGCCCACAGCCCAAACGAGTCGCAGCACCTGGGAGTCTTCCAACGCGCCATCCTCACCGAGGCCGTTTTGTTCGCAAAACTCAACGACCGCGCGTAGAATCGCGAACATGACTGACACCACCCTGACCACCGCTGCGCCGGTTACCGCGCACGGCGTCGGACTTTCGGATGCGGCAGCGCAGAAAGTCCGCAGCCTGATGACCCAGGAGGGTCGCGACGACCTTCGCCTGCGTGTCGCCGTCCAGCCGGGCGGTTGCTCGGGCCTCATTTACCAGCTGTACTTCGACGAACGTTTCCTCGACGGTGACGCTTCGGTCGACTTCGGCGACGGCGTCGAAGTCGTCGTAGACAAGATGAGCGTGCCGTATCTCGACGGCGCGTCGATCGATTTCGAAGACACGATCCAGAAGCAGGGCTTCACGATCGACAACCCGAATGCCGCGGGAAGCTGCGCATGCGGAGACTCGTTCCACTAGAAAATGGGTCGAGACACGACGCACAAGGGGCACTGACCGGAAGGTCGGTGCCCCTTCGGCGTTATAGACTCGAATAGTTCCAGTCCGTGTCATCCGAGAGGTTCCAGGTGCGCTCCAAACACCTAAGTCGATGGGCCATAGTGCCCATCGCGTTAGCAGTCTCGGTGGTTCTCGCCGGGTGCACGCAGGCCCAGTTGCAGGGCTACCTGCCGGGTGACCCCGACACCACCAACCACACGAGCCGCATCATGGGCCTGTGGGTCACCTCGTGGATCGTGCTCCTCGCGGTCGGTGTCACGACCTGGGCCCTCGTCATCTGGGCCGCCGTCGTCTACCGCCGCCGCCGTGGCCAGACCGGCCTCCCCGTGCAGCTGCGCTACAACCTCCCGGTCGAGATCTTCTACACGATCGTGCCCCTTATCCTCGTGCTCGGCTTCTTCGCTTTCACCGCGCGTGACCAGGCTGAGATCGAGGCCGACCCGGGCAACCCCGACGTCAAGGTCGAGGTGTTCGGCAAGCGCTGGGCGTGGGACTTCAACTACCTCAACGAGAACGTCTACAGCGCCGGCGTGCAGGCGACCGAGCTCGAGACCACCGACGGTGTCGACAACGACGCCCTCCCCGTTCTCTACCTGCCGGTAGACAAGAAGATCGAGATCGACATCGAGTCCCGCGATGTCATCCACTCGTTCTGGGTCATCGACTTCTTGTACAAGAAAGACATGATCCCCGGCAAGACGAACCACATGTACTTCACGCCGACCAAGATCGGCACCTACCAGGGCAAGTGCGCCGAGCTGTGTGGCGAATACCACTCGCTCATGCTCTTCCAGGTGAAGGTCGTGTCGCAGGACGACTACGACGCCTACATCGATGCCCAGCGTGCCGCCGGCTTCGAGGGTCGCCTCGGCGCCGAATACAACACGAACACCAACCTGCCGGGCACCGGCGCGGTTGACCACAGCGAAGAAGGCTAAGTCGCGATGAGCACAGCAACAGCAACGAGGCCAGGCCTCAGTACTCCCGCGGTAGTGCGTCGGGGCAACGTACTGGTCAGTTGGATCACCTCCACCGACCACAAGACCATCGGGTACATGTACCTGATCGCGTCGTTTGTGTTCTTCTGCCTCGGCGGCGTGATGGCCCTGCTGATCCGCGCCGAGCTCTTCGAGCCCGGCATGCAGATCCTGCAGACCAAGGAACAGTACAACCAGCTCTTCACGATGCACGGCACCGTGATGTTGCTGATGTTCGCTACTCCGCTGTTTGCCGGTTTCGCCAACGTCATCATGCCCCTGCAGATCGGCGCACCTGACGTCGCGTTCCCGCGGCTGAACGCCCTGGCGTTCTGGTTCTTCCTTTTCGGCTCCACCATCGCCGTCTCCGGCTTCATCACCCCGCAGGGTGCTGCATCCTTCGGTTGGTTCGCTTACGCGCCGCTGTCGAACACCACTTTCAGCCCGGGTATCGGCGGTGACCTGTGGGTCTTTGGCTTGGCGTTGTCCGGTTTCGGCACCATCCTGGGTGCGGTCAACTTCATCACCACCATCATCTGCATGCGCGCCCCGGGCATGACCATGTGGCGGATGCCCATCTTCACCTGGAACACGCTGGTCACGGCCATCCTGGTCCTCATGGCGTTCCCGCCGCTGGCTGCGGCACTGTTCGCGCTCGGTGCGGACCGACGCTTCGGCGCGCACATCTTCGA
Source organism: Conyzicola sp. (assembly GCF_046714715.1). Taxonomy (GTDB): domain Bacteria; phylum Actinomycetota; class Actinomycetes; order Actinomycetales; family Microbacteriaceae; genus Conyzicola. Next base: position 8,060 of record NZ_JBKKAD010000179.1, read on the forward strand.
CCCGGAAAACGGCGGCGCCGTCCTGTGGCAGCACCTGTTCTGGTTCTTCGGCCACCCCGAGGTGTACATCATCGCCCTGCCGTTCTTCGGCATCGTCTCGGAGATCTTCCCGGTCTTCAGCCGCAAGCCGATCTTCGGCTACAAGGGTCTTGTCTACGCAACGATCGCCATCGCCGCCCTGTCGGTGACCGTGTGGGCGCACCACATGTACGTGACCGGTTCGGTGCTGCTGCCGTTCTTCGCGTTCATGACCATGCTGATCGCGGTGCCCACCGGCGTGAAGTTCTTCAACTGGATCGGCACCATGTGGCGGGGTTCGATCACGTTCGAAACCCCCATGCTGTGGAGCATTGGCTTCCTGATCACCTTCCTGTTCGGTGGCCTGACAGGCATCATCCTGGCTTCTCCGCCGTTGGACTTCCACGTCTCTGACTCCTACTTTGTGGTGGCGCACTTCCACTACGTCGTGTTCGGCACCGTGGTCTTCGCGTTCTTCGGCGGTGTGTACTACTGGTTCCCCAAGCTCACCGGCCGGATGATGAACGACCGGCTCGGCAAGGTGCACTTCTGGACGCTGTTCGTCGGCTTCCACCTGACCTTCCTGGTGCAGCACTGGCTCGGCGCCGAGGGCATGCCGCGTCGGTACGCCGACTACCTGCCGAGCGACGGGTTCACCACGCTGAACATGGTGTCGACGGTGGGCGCGTTCGTGCTCGGGGCCTCGACCCTGCCCTTCATATACAACGCGGTCGTCAGCTTCCGCCGCGGCGAGAAGGCCGTCGGGGACGACCCCTGGGGCTTCGGGAACTCGATGGAGTGGGCGACGTCCTGCCCCCCGCC
>NZ_JBKKAD010000180.1:0-8637 GCF_046714715.1 Conyzicola sp.
GCGACGACAAGGCCCAGTCGGCCCTCGTGCTCGACAAGATCGTGGCCGAGATGAAGTCGCGCATCTCCGCGCGCACGCACAAGGAGACGCAGCGTCGCAAGAACGCGCTCGAGAGCAGCTCGCTGCCCGCGAAGCTCGTCGACTGCCGGTCGAACGACGTGCTCAACAGCGAACTGATGATCGTGGAGGGCGACTCCGCGCTCGGCACCGCCAAGCTGGCGCGCGACAGCGAGTACCAGGCGCTGTTGCCCATCCGCGGCAAGATCCTGAACGTGCAGAAGGCCTCGGTCTCCGACATGCTGTCGAACGCCGAGTGCGCATCGATCATCCAGGTGATCGGCGCCGGGTCGGGCCGCACGTTCGACATCGAGCAGGCCAGGTACGGCAAGGTCATCATCATGAGCGACGCCGACGTCGACGGCGCCCACATCCGCACCCTGCTGCTCACGCTGTTCTTCCGCTACATGCGGCCCATGATCGAGGCCGGCCGGGTCTACGCCGCCGTGCCGCCGCTGCACCGCGTGATCGTGATGAACCCCGGATCGAAGCCGAACGAGACGATCTACACCTACTCCGAGAAAGAACTCGAGACGGTGCTCGCGGGGCTCAAGAAGGCGAACAAGCGCTACCAAGACCCGATCCAGCGGTACAAGGGACTCGGCGAGATGGATGCCGACCAACTGTCGGAGACCACCATGGACCGCCGGTACCGCACCCTGCGCCGCGTCACGGTCGTCGACGCGGAGGCCGCCGAGGAGGCGTCGCGCGTCTTCGAGCTGCTCATGGGCAACGAGGTGGCGCCGCGCAAAGAGTTCATCATCGCCGGCGAGGGCCTCAACCGCAGCCGCATCGACGTGTGACGCTTACCCCAACGTTCGCCGCACCCGATGCGTCCTAGTGAGTGGCGGCCCGCACACTCCGGGGTTCGCCTCCAGGGTTCGCACGTCGAGTGAGGGAGCAGACATGGGTCGCATGCGCACGGTGGCCGTCGTGGCAGGAGCGGGGTTGTGCGCCGTGTTCGCGCTGACCGGGTGCGCACAGGATGCTTCGCGACAGCTGGTTCCGGAGTCCAGCGTCGATAAGCCGCTCGCCGACCAGCTGCAGCTTCCGTCGATTGACGGAGACACGATGAACTGGCTCGATCGAGTGCAGCGCGAGTTGGCGGAGGACGAGAACTTCGGTTCACCAGCCATATCAGAAGACCGAGCGACGGTGACGATCACCTGGTTCGGCGAACCCAGCGCCCTGCTTCGGGAGTTGATCGCCGCGGCTCCGGAATCGCTGACCGTCGTGATACAGCCCGCGGCGTTCCGGCCGGCGGAGCTGGCCGAACTGGTGGAACGGGCGGTGGCGAGCCCAGGGCTGGTCGCCGGAGTCGAGGTCGCAATGGGGCACCCCGAAAACGACGGCTCCGGGATCAGGATCGGCATCGTCGCGCTACCGGAAGGCCGCACGACGGGTGAGCTCGCGACCGACTTCGCAGCCGCGCTGGGCCGCGTCGACGTGCCGGTGACGGTCGAGGTCAGCGGCCGGATGGTGCCGGCCGTCGGTTAGCGGCCCCGTTCGGGCCGGCGCTGATGGGGGAGGATGGAGCATGACGATCTTCCGCGCCAGCATCAACATCGCCACTACAGGTCACAGCCTCGAGCAGCTGAACGAGTACGCGGGCGTCGAGGCGAGCCGCTGGCTTCCGATCGGCTCGCCCGTGCACGACTTCGATCCGACCGGTCCGGCCCGCGAGATCTCGCAGTGGCACTACGACGCGCCGGTGGCCGGCGACAGCGAGATCCTCGAGCCGCATCTCGTGCTGTTGCGCCCCGTTCTCGAGCGCATGGCCGACGCTCAGCTCGAGGGCAGGGTGTACGGCAGTCTCTCCGTCTCCCTCAACTCCCGGCACAACGCCTTCGTCTTCGAGATCGAGCCGCGCGATACCGTGCTGATCGCCCGCGCGGGCCTGCGCATCCGCATCGACGCGTACACGCCCGAGGGCTGAGCCGGTCGAGTAGGTCGCTCAGCGACCGTACCGAGACCCGTGCGCGCACGATGCTTCAACAGGACGGTGTGCCGTCCGCCACCGTTCGACAGGACGAATTGGCGGCTCCGCCCACGCCCATCCTGTCGGCGGGTTGCCGACCTCGCTATGACGGGCCGTGCCCCTAAACTCACCCCATGCCTGCAGACGAAATCACGCGTGCGCGGACGGCGTGGCTGAAGACCCGAGATGGCGAGACCGGGGACGAGTTCGCAGCACTTCTCGTCGACCGTGGTCTGTACTCCGATGCCGAGCTGATCTATGCGCAGCTCGAGGCCGACGGCTACATCATCGCGTGGTGGGGTCGGGCGTGGTCGGCCCGCGAGCGCGGCGACGATGTCGCCGCCGAGCAATACCTGCGCGAATACATCGCCCGGGACGACGGGGATTCTCCCGAGGCATCCGCCTACTTGGGTATCTGGCTCCACTCCCGCGACGCCGGCGGCTACACCGAGGAGTTGCTGCGTATCGGCGCCGCGGTGAATCAGGACGCACGGGGTTCGCTCGGCAACCTCCTGCGCAAGACAGGTCGTCTCACCGAGGCCGAAGAGGTATTGCGGGTCGGGTACGAGCTTGGCGAAGAGGCGAGCCATATTCCCCTCGCCCTGGTGCTCGAGGCTGCCGGCCGTGTGAGCGAGGCGGTACCGGTGCTGCGTGAGGGCTACGAAATGGGCGACACTTTTTGCGCCTTCAACCTCGGGTTGCTGCTCGAAGAGGAGGGACTCGAGCTTGCCGCTATCGACTGGTACGTGAAGGCCGCCCGGGGTGGCGACCTAAAAGCCGTGGACCTGCTTGACGAACGCGGGATCGAGATCCCGGTGACGTAGTTCAACGCCGCCGTTCAACAGGACGAATGGGCGGCTCCGCCCGCGCCCGTCCTGTCGGTGGAAACGGCAACCAGCGTGTCTGCCCTAGAGCGACGTGCCGATCGACCCCACGACGGCGTCGAGGGGCGTGCCGGAGGCGTCGCGCTTGGCGCCGGACTCCGGCAGGTGGCGCACCGAGCCGTCCGCTCCCACGGCGAGCGACGGAGCGGGGCCGGCCCAGGCGAGCGCCAGGAGGTCTTCGCCCTTGAGGAACGCGTGGGCGCGCACTCCGCCGGTCGCCCGGCCCTTTGCCGGGAACTCACCGAGCGGCGAGACCTTGGCGCGCCCCGGATCCACGCCGGGAAGTGCGCCGGTCGAGCTCGACACGGTGGCCACCACGATCTCCGCGGCGGGGTCGACGGAGCCGAAGAAGATCACAGCGGCCTTCGCCCCGAGGTTGATGCCCGCGACTCCTCCGGCCGCTGCGCCCTGAGGGCGGACGGCCGACGCGGAGAAGTGCAGCAGCTGGGCGTCCGAGGTGACGAACACCAGGTCCTCGGCATCGGTGCCCTGCGCGGCGCCCACAACCTCGTCGCCCGCCTTGAGCGCGATGATCTCGAACTCGGGCTTGTTGGGATACGCGCCGGTGGCGACGCGCTTGACCACGCCCTGGCGCGTTCCGACCACGATCGAGTTCTCGGAGTCGAGCGACACGAACGCGATCACGCGCTCTTTCTTGTTCGTCATCGCGAGGTAGTCGCTGATGCGGGCCCCGGCGCCGAGCTGGATCGAGTTGGTCGGCACGTTCGGCAGGTCGACGGCGGTGAACCGGATGAGCCGTCCGAGGTTCGTGACCGCGCCGATCTCCGACCGGGCCGTCGTGACCACGGTGGACCGGATGGCGTCGTGCTTCGAGCGGCGGCGGACGAGGGGAGCGGCGGTCTCCTCGGCTCCCTCCACGGGTGGGGCGATGTCGACGCGGATGGCGCGCCCGGTAGTGGAGAGGTAGACGCGGCACGCGGTGTCGGCGATCTCGAGCACCGGCGCGTTCTTGCGGGAGGAGGCAGAGGTCGCGATCGACGGCCGGGCCTCGGTGAGCAGGGTGCGGCGGGGGGTGCCGAAGCGGTCGGAGATCTCCTCCAGTTCGCTCGACACCAGGTCGCGCAGTCGCGCCGGGCTGGTGAGCAGCGCCTCGAGCTCGGCGATCTCGCTCAGCAACTGCTGCTTCTCGTTCTCGAGCTCGATGCGGCTGAACTTCGTGAGCCGACGCAGCCGCAGCTCGAGGATGTACTCGGCCTGCAGCTCGCTCAGGTCGAAGACAGTGCGCAGGCGCGAGCGCGCGGCCTCGGAGTCGTCGCTCTGGCGGATGACCTGGATGACCTCGTCGATGTCGAGGATCGCGATGAGGAGTCCCTCGACGAGGTGCAGGCGTTCGAGACGGCGGGCGAGGCGGTAGCGGCTGCGGCGCGTGACGACGTCGAGCCGGTGATCGACGTACACCTGCAGCAGGTCGCGCAGGCCGAGGGTCTGCGGGCCGCCGTTGACGAGAGCCACGTTATTGATGTTGAAGCTGTCTTCGAGGGGCGTGTACCGGTAGAGCTGCTCGAGCACGGCGTCGGGGCTGAAACCGGTCTTGATGCCGATCACGAGCCGCAGACCGTGCCGCCGGTCGGTGAGGTCCGTGACATCCGAAATACCGCTCAGTTTCTTGCTGTTGACGCCGTCTTTGATCTTCTCGATCACCTTTTCGGCACCGACCATGTAGGGCAGTTCGGTGACGACGAGGCCCGTCTTGCGCGCCGAGATGCTCTCGGTCGACACCTTGGCCCTTGTCTTGAACGCGCCGCGGCCGGTGGCGTAGGCGTCCTTGATGCCGGCGAGCCCGCTGATCGTGCCGCCGGTGGGGAGGTCGGGCCCCGGCACGAACTCCATCAGGTCGTCGAGCGTCGCATTCGGGTTGTGCAGCAGGTGCCTGGCCGCGCCGATCACCTCGATGAGGTTGTGCGGGGCCATGTTGGTCGCCATGCCCACGGCGATACCGCTCGCGCCGTTCACCAGCAGGTTCGGGAACGCGGCGGGCAGCACCTCGGGCTGGGTGAGCTGGTTGTCGTAGTTGGGCACGAAGTTCACGACGTCTTCGTCGAGGCTCTCGGTCATGGCGAGGGCCGTCGCGTGCAGGCGCGCCTCGGTGTAGCGGGGCGCCGCGGGACCGTCGTCGAGCGAGCCGAAGTTTCCGTGCCCGTCGATCAGCGGCACGCGGAGGATGAAGTCCTGCGTGAGACGCACCATCGCGTCGTAGATCGAGGCGTCGCCGTGCGGGTGCAGCTTGCCCATGACCTCGCCGACGACGCGCGCCGACTTCACGTGGCCGCGGTCGGGACGCAGGCCCATTTCGGCCATCTGGTAGAGGATGCGCCTCTGCACCGGCTTCAGCCCGTCACGCGCGTCGGGAAGCGCGCGCGAGTAGATGACCGAGTAGGCGTATTCGAGAAACGAACCCTGCATCTCGGAGGAAACGTCGACCTCTTCTATGTGCTCGCCGGGCTGGGTGGCGGAGGACACGGGGGCAGGGGGATTCGCGGGAGTAGCCATAAGATTGCCCCTATGTTACCGGCGCCGAAATCACTCCGCCCGAGCCTCGCCGATGTAATGACCTCGTGTCTCTGCGCAATTTCGGGGGAGGAGAACCGGCTCGGCCTCCCACGCGTCTCGAAGACCGTCGTGCTGCTCGTCGACGGGCTCGGCGCAGCGGCCCTCAAGGCGCGCGCGGGACACGCCCGCACGCTGATGTCGTATCTCTCCGGGTCATCCGTCATCGACTCCGGCTTCCCGACGACGACCGCCGCGGCGCTCGCCACCCTGACCACCGGCACCGCGCCCGGCCAGCACGGAATGGTCGGCTACACGGTGCTCGACCCCGCGAACGACCGCGTGATCAAGCAGCTCTCCGGCTGGGACGACAAAATCGACCCGTACGCGTGGCAGCCCATGCCGACAGTGTTCGAGCGGGCGAGCGCGCTGGGTCATTCGGCAGTCGTCATCGGGCCCGAGCGCTACCGCGACAGCGGGTTCAGCAAGGCCGTGCTTCGCGGCGCCGAGTACATCGGGGAGTCGTCGATCGGCGACCGCCTGCAGCGGGCGGCCGAGTGGCTGCGCGAGCCGGGCGCAACCGGTATCGCCTACGTCTACGTGCCCGAACTCGACGTGGCGGGCCACGCCACCGGAGCCGAGTCGGTCGAGTGGACGAACTGGCTGGAGATCCTCGACGCAGCGGTGTGCGAGTTCGAGGGCCAGTTGGGTCCGGATGACGGCCTCGTCATCACCGCGGACCACGGCGTCGTAGACATCGCGGAACGCAACCACATCCTCTTCGATACCGAGACGCCGCTTATCGACGGCGTGCGATTCGTCGCCGGGGAGCCGCGCTGCCTGCAGCTGCACTTCGCACCGGACGCGAGCGAGAAGGTGCGTGCCGCGACGACGGCCGCCTGGCGGGATGCCGAGGGGGAGCGCTCGTGGATCGCCACGCGTGACGAGGCGATCGCCGCCGGCTGGTTCGGCGAGGTGCGCTCCGAGGTCGAGCCGCGCATCGGCGACCTGCTCGTCGCCGCGCGCAAGGGCATCGCCTACTACGACAGCCGCACGCTGAGGCCCGGCCACGGCATGGTGGGACACCACGGTTCGTTCTCGCCCGCCGAGGTGCAGGTGCCGCTGCTGCGGCTGGGCGCGTTCGCCCGCCGCTAGCCCTAGGTCAGGTCGTCGTCGGGACGCGCACCGAACACGATGTCGTCCCAGCTGGGCATCGCGGTGCGCCCCTTGCGCGCCGGGCTCTTCGTGGGGATGATCGGCTGCGGCGCCGTCGAACGGCTGTGCTCCGTGTCATCCGAACCGAATCCGTCGAGGGGCACGTCGACGAGTCGAATACCCCCGGGGGTCTGAGGCGATCGCGACGGGTGGTTCGAGCCCTCGTCGTCGGCGAAGTTGGCGGCTTCTCTCTCTCCGCGGCGGCGGCGGAGCGCCTCGAGCAGGTCGGCGGTCTGGTTGTGGTCGTGCACCGGCTCGTGCTCGACGGGCGCGTTCGAACCGAACCGGTTCGGGCGCGGCTCGTCGTCGTGCAAGGTGAGGCTGTCGTCGTCGAGGTCGAACGCGCCGCTGTCGAAGCGCGAGTTGTCGGCTTCGCGGTCGTCGCCGTTCACCGCGCGCAGGCGGGGGATGAGCGCGCCCTGCGACTCGCCCTGCTGGGAGAGGGTGATCGCTTCGTTGTTGAGCGGGGCGAGGGTGAGCTTCTTCGGGTCGAAGCGCCAGCGCGCGTCGTGGTCGATCTGCTCGGCCGTGAAGGCGAGCTTCACGATCCAGCCCGTCTCGGGGTCTTTCCAGCTCGCCCAGCGTTCGCCGACGGCGCCGAGGCCGACGAGCCGCTCGCGGATCACCGTGCCGAACGTGCGGCCGGCGCTCATCGGGTCGGACTCGATGGCGGTGTGCACGGCCACGCCGAGCGCGGTCTCCACCACGAACTCGCGTTCGGCGAGCACGGGGCCCTCGAACTTCTGAATGTATTCGAGCGGCACGCCCGTGATCGCGGCGACGTCGGCGGCCGACATGCCCGATCTGATCTGCGCCTGGATCTCCCGGGGGGCGACCTTGCGCCCCGATCCGGGGTCGGGAACGGCTTGGCGCAGCTTGGACTGCAGCACCTCGTCGATCGGGATCCTGAAGCGGTTGCCGTCAACGGAAGACACGAGGAGTGCCCCGTTCTCTACTCCGATTACTCGCAGGTCTTGCATGCTGAGATACCCTCCAGCGCTCGATATTCCCGCTAAGGATGTCACGGGTTTCGCGCATATCTCGGGAATACGCCGGGCGCGCCGCAAGTTACCGTTTCTGGCGCCGCGACAAGTGTCAAATTGGGTTTGCTATTCGCATACCAATGATGCAAACTGTGGCCGCCGATTTAGATAACTAGACGCATACAAGAAGTGGATGGGCATGGCAACCGACTACGACGCACCCCGCAAGACCGACGACGACACAGAGTCGATCGAGGCCCTCAAGGAGCGCGTTCCAGACAAGATGTCTGGCTCAGTCGACGTTGATGACGCCGATAACCCTGGCAGTTTCGAACTCGAGGGTGGGGACCTCTCCGAGCACGACCTCGACGTGGTTGTGCTTCCCGCACAAGCCGACGAGTTCACGTGCGTTGAATGCTTCCTTGTGAAGCACCGTTCGCAGATCGATCACGAGACAAAGCTCGGACCGATCTGCCTGGAGTGCGCGGCCTAACTAACCGACTGCCCGTTGCTTCGCCGCGATCATCGCGGCGACAACGGCCTCCGGATGCCGCGTCGACACAACCCAGTACGGAGCGCTGTCTCGTTCGTCGAGAATCTCGATCTTCACCAGTGGTGAGATCCACCCGCGAATGAGCAGCCACGTACGGGCGTCGAGCCCCGTTCCGCGCTCGACCCTCGCATCCTCGCCCTTGTGAGCCGTGACCGTACCGGCGATCGACAGGGGGAGCGTCGCTTTTCCCGCACGGAATTCCGAATCGGTCACCTCGATCACCGGGCTGGCGAGGATCAACAGCCCGACGCATCCGAGGTACAGCACTATGGCCACCACGACTCCGGCCGTGGCGTTGATCGGCAGGAAGACGAGCAGGCTCGCCGGTATCACGAGGGCTGAGGCAATGAAGAGCCAGGGCGCGGGCCACAGCCTCTCCCGGTAGATGGTGGTCATGCTCCTATTCCATCAGGCTTTCTGATGCCCCGATGAACTGCACTACCCTCGTGACGTGCCCGA
>NZ_JBKKAD010000181.1:0-2643 GCF_046714715.1 Conyzicola sp.
GATGAGGGTGGCCCAGTCGACGTCGGGCGCATCCGCGGTGCCCGTGCGCCATTCGCGACGCAGCCCTGCGAAGCCGCCGGTGCGCACCACGGTGATCGACCAGGAGTCAGGCCGTGAGTCCGCCATCGTTGCCCACTTTCACGCCCACGGTGTGCCAGCCGGCACGAACCGCGCCGACTTCTGTCGACGATTCACCGTAGCGTGTGCCGGCCGCGCGCACCGTGGCTTCGGCGAACTGCTCGAAGGTCGTATCGGCGGCGAGCTCGAGGGTGATCGTGTCGAACCAGATCTGGCCGGCGCGCTTCCAGGCGTTTCCGCCGAGAGCCTCGGCCACGAGGTAGAAGGCCCGGTTCGGGATGCCGGAGTTGATGTGCACACCGCCGTTGTCGTCGTCGGTCTCGACGTAGTCGGACATGTGGCCGGGCTGCGGGTCTGTGCCGAGCACGTCGTCGTCGTAGGCGGTGCCGGGGGCCTTCATCGAGCGCAGGGCGGTGCCCTCCACCTCGTCGGTGAACAGGCCGGCGCCGATGAGCCAGCTGGCCTCGGTGACCGACTGGTCGAGGGCGTACTGTTCGACGAGCGAACCGAAGACGTCGGAGACCGACTCGTTGAGCGCCCCCGACTGGCCCTGGTACTCGAACCCGGCAGTGTACTGGGTGACGCCGTGCGCCAGTTCGTGTCCGATCACCGTGAGCGAGCTCGTGAATCGCCGGAAGATTTCGCCGTCACCGTCGCCGAAGACCATGCGGTCGCCGTCCCAGAAGGCGTTGTCGTAGTCGTCGCCGTAGTGCACCGTGGCGTTCAGGGGCAGCCCGGACCCGTCGATCGAGTCTCGCTCGTACACCTCGGAGTAGAGCGCGAAGGTGGCGCCCAGCCCGTCGTAGGCCTCGTCGACGGCGGTGTCGCTGATCGGCTCGTCGCCCTCCTCACGCACAACGGTTCCGGGCAGCGTCTCGATATTCTCGGCGTCGCTGATGGTGCGGTTCGGTCCGTCGGCCAGCTCGACGACGAGGTTGTTCGAAGCGTCGAGGCTGAAGTTGAGCCGGGCCGCTCGGCGCGGCTCGTCGTAGCGCAACGACCGCCGCGCGGCCCGTGCGGCGGCGGCAAAACGCTCGTCGTCGAGTTCGGCGATACGGGCGAGCAGATACGGGGGAACGATGCCGTGGACCATGCTGCGAGCCTAAGTGCCGCCCCCGACACAGCGCCAGCAAAGCGGAACCAGTGTGTGCGCCGCCGAGGCACGCACGACGCGGGCACGCACGAGTCGGGCACGGACGACCCAGACAAGAAAGGCCCGCCGTATGGCGGGCCTTTCTTTAGTGAACAGTGTCTGTGCCTTGGTCGGCGCAGGAGCGAGGTCAGACGGTGCGCGCCGGGGTGTCCTCGTCGATGGTGGCTTCGATGACCTCGGTGTTCGCCCGAGGTTCTGTCGGCGCCTTGGCCTCGGTGGTCGGGCTGAAGATGCGCGACGACGCGGGCGGCACGATCGGCGCGGAAGCGGGTGCCGAACTCGGCAGGTCGGTCTTCGCCGGGGCGGGTGCCTGGGCGGCGCGGGCGTGGGAAGCCGGTGCGGACTGGGTCGCGGCAGCGGGCACGACGACCGGCGCCTGCTGCGTGGCCTGCTCCGCCTTCCAACGTCGCTGACGCTCGATCAGGTCGGTGTCGTCGGACGCCGCATCGAGACGGAAGCGCTCGAGGTCGTTCTGGAAGATCTTGCGCGCGCGCTGCGGGCGGTGGTGCCACTCGATGAGGCGGTCGCGGTATTCGGCGAAGCCCTGGTCGGCCTGCACGCTGAAATTCGCCGAATTGCGCTTGATGTCGGCGAGCTGGTACTCGGCCCAGGCACTCGCCATCGCGGCGCCGGGTGCGGGGAGCAGGCGCACGCGGATGCTCGCGACGCTCGACTGCTGCTCGAAGTGGTCGCGGGTCTGGTTGGAGAGCCCGCTCCACTGCGACGCCTTCTCGCCGACGGCGATGAGCGCTTCGACGGCGGACGCGCGGTTGCCGCGCTCCTGACGGGCGAGGAGGCGTGAGATCGAGCCCCGCGCGATGATCGTGGCGATGACAGCCGCGACGATGATGGCGACGAAGGGAAGCAGCATGGTCGTTATGACCCGCGTGCCCTCGGTCGAATCGAACCACTCTAAGAAATCATTCCACCACTGCATGGGAGGAACCATACGCGCGCAATCCCGCTTAGCTGCGAGGCTGTCGCGTGTCGGCGAAACCCCGCCGTGCGCCGAGTTCGCCGCGCGCCTAGTTCATGCGGAAGCACTGCAGCGCCTCCTGCATGCTCCAGAACTCGCCGACCGGCACGAACCGCTGCTGCCGCACGATGAGGCGCTTCGCGCGATACCGGATGCCGCGGCTCTCGCTGAACCGTTCGATGTAGCCGACCACGTCGCCGGCCGGCCGCGTCACCCGCCAGAGCGAGTCGTGCAGTTGCGCGGCGGCGAGCCCCGGGATCGAGACGTCGGCGCGTGTGGCGGTGCTTGTTGCGAAGTCGAGGATGGTCACACTGATCTCCCGTTGTCGGCCGGCCCGGATTCGAATCGTCGCACTCGGAAAGGCGACATGATCAGGCTAAAAGCGGCCACCGACATCCGCCCGACAACGACAAAAGCGGCGCCCGTGGCGAACCAC
>NZ_JBKKAD010000182.1:0-12114 GCF_046714715.1 Conyzicola sp.
AAGAGTTTCGGCGGCCATAGCGAGAGGGAAACGCCCGGTCACATTCCGAACCCGGAAGCTAAGACTCTCAGCGCCGATGGTACTGCAAGGGGGACCTTGTGGGAGAGTAGGACACCGCCGGACATAAATTAGACAATGGCCACCCTTCGGGGTGGCCATTGTGCTTTAACAACCGACTAATCGCAGACACAACTGCGACAATGGACTGTCGGCTCGAGCCTCGGCTCGCCGATAGTCGACAACAAGTACACAGGAGACGACCAGTGAGTGATTCCGGAGACCGCGGACGCGGCCAAGGCCCTGCAGGCCAAGAGCCACGGCGCCCAGGCGGCGGCAACACCGGTGGTCGTTACGACCGCAATTCGGGTCCGGCCAAAGGCCGTCCCGAGGGCGACCGCCCCCAGCGCAACCACGCCGAGCGTGGTGGCGCCGGTCGCAAGCCCGAGGGCGAGAAGCGCCTGTGGACCAGCGGCGGCAAGCCGGCCCGCGGCGATCGCGACGCGCGCGCCGTCGATCCCGAGGAAGACCGCGACCCCTTCAACATCCGTTCGGTGCGTCCCCGCCACGACGACCCCGAGATCCCCGAGGGCACGAACCCGAAGGACCTCGACCGCATCGCCGGCAACGAGCTCAAGACCCTCGCGAAAGACAACGCGGAGGGCGTCGCCCAGCACCTCGTGATGGCCGCGCGTCTCATCGAGACCGACCCCGAGCTGGCCCACCGGCACGCCCTGTCGGCGGCACGCCGTGCCGGCCGCATCGGCGTCGTGCGCGAGACGCTCGCGATCACCGCCTACGCCATCGGCGATTTCGCCCTCGCGCTGCGCGAACTGCGCACCTACCGTCGCATCACCGGCCGAGACGACCAGCTGGCCATGATGGTCGACAGCGAACGCGGCATCGGCCGTCCCGACCGCGCGCTCGAGCTCGGCCGCTCCGTGCCGCGTTCGTCGCTGTCCGTGCCGGTGCAGGTGGAGCTCGCGATCGCCATGTCCGGCGCCCGCCTCGACCTCGGCCAGCCCGACCTCGCCCTCATCGAACTGCAGATCCCGCAGCTGAACGCCAAGACCGCGTTCTCGTACAGCCCGAACCTGTTCGCCGCCTACGGCGCCGTGCTCGAGGAGCTCGGCCGCGACGAGGAGGCCGAGGTGTGGTTCGGCCACGCCGACGCCGCAGCCGACGCACTCGAGTTCGCCGAGAGCGGTGGCGAAGACGCCACGATGGAGATCATCGAAGAAGAGTTGGAGTACACCGAGGGCGATGTGGAAGCGCCGAACGAAGACGACGCCCGACGCAATGACTAGTGCCACACCGCTCGACGGCGTCGACCTGGTGCTCGCCGACCTCGACGGCGTGGTCTACAAGGGGCCCGACGCGATTCCGTTCGCGGTCGATGCACTCAATGCGGCAGCGAAAGCCCACCGCGTCGGGTACCTGACCAACAACGCGTCGCGCACCGCGGCATCCGTCGCCGACCACCTGACCTCGCTCGGTCTCACGGTCAGACCCGACGAGGTCGTCACGTCGCCCCAGGCCGCCATGCGCGTGATGAAGACGCTCGTGCCAGCCGGTTCGACCATCATGGTCGTCGGGGGAGCGGGCCTCGTCGACGAGGTCGAGAAGGCGGGCTTCACGGTGACGCGCTCGGCCCTCGACCAGCCGGCCGCCGTGGTGCAGGGCTTCTCGCCCGACGTCGCCTGGGCCCACCTGGCCGAAGCGGCGTACGCGCTGCACGCGCCGAAGGGCGAGACCGGCATTCCCTGGGTCGCCACCAACACCGACTGGACGATCCCGCAGGCCCGCGGCACCGCGCCGGGCAACGGCACGCTCGTCTCGGCCGTGCACACCGCCGTCGGCCGCCTCGCCGTCGTCGCCGGAAAGCCGGAGGTGCCGATGTTCGAGGTCGCCACCGACAGGTTCAACGCCACGAGCACGCTCGTGATCGGCGACCGTCTCGACACCGACATCCTCGGAGCGAACCGCGCCGGGCTCTCGTCGGTGCTGGTGCTCACCGGCATCGACCAGGCGAAGCAGGTGCTCGCCGCCGCCGTCGACCAGCGGCCGACCTACATTCTCGACGACCTGCGGCAGCTCTCCGAGCCGTATCCGCAGACGGTGGAGACGACGGATGGCACGGCCACCCTCACCGCGGTGGGCGACTCCGTCGTGCGCCGCGAAGGCGAGAACCTCACGGTGCAGAGCGCGGGCACACCCATCAACCTGCTGCGTGCCGGCTGCGCCGCGATCTGGAATTCCGGCGTGGCAATCTACGGCCTGCGCGTGGCACCGGAGCTATATTCGTGAGCATGAGACGGACACGGTCATGACCGGTAGCGACGACACGGGTGCGACGACGCACGAGACCGACGCCCTGTTGTCGCGCCTGCTCGTGATCGAAGACCAGACGCTCGACGCCAGGGCAGAGGCCTACGCGCACCTGCACGAACAGCTGCAGTCCGAGCTCGAGGGCGGCGACACCCATCGCTGACTCCCGGCTCGACGCGGCGCTCTCCGACCGGGGTCTCGCCCGGTCGCGCACCCACGCCGCGCGGCTCATCGCCGACGGACTCGTGACGGTCGACGGCGCCCCCGTGGTGAAGGCGTCGGCGAAGGTGCGCGAGAACCAGACCATCGTGGTCGCCGAGACCGATCACTACGTGAGCCGCGCCGCGCACAAACTGGCCGCCGCGCTCGACGCCTTCCCGGTCGTCGTGCAGGGGCAGCTCGCGCTCGACGTGGGCGCATCGACGGGCGGGTTCAGCCAGGTGCTGCTCGAACGCGGCGCGACCCGGGTGATCGCGCTCGATGTCGGTCACGGCCAGCTCGCGCCCACCGTGCGGGACGACGAGCGCGTGACGGTCGTCGAGGGGTTCAACGCGAGGTTCATGACGGCGGAGTCACTCGCGGGCGCATCCGCGATTTCTCAGGTGCCGACCATCGTCGTCGCCGACCTCTCCTTCATCTCCCTGCCCACCGTTCTGCCCGCCGTGGTCGCGAGCGTCGGTCTCGGCGCGCAGTACGTGCTGCTGGTGAAACCGCAGTTCGAGGTGGGACGCACCGGCATCCGCGAGGGCATCGTGAAGAGCGCGGGCCTGCGCAACGACGCCGTCACCGGGGTGCTCTGGGCCGCGTGGGATCTCGGCCTGGCCACCGCGGGCGTCATCGCCTCCCCAATCGCCGGAGGCTCGGGGAATCATGAGTATCTGGTCTGGTTGAGCGCGACGACCGGCAGTAATCCGACAGAATGGTTGGAACACGTTTCCGCGATCACCTGAGTCTGCCCCGCAGTCGAAGCAGTCGAGGCGTTTGAGAGTGGCGAAGGGGTTGCACCAGTGACACAGGCACGACACATTCTCATCGTCGCGCACACCGGGCGGGCCGACTCGCTCGATGCCGCGGTGCAGGTCTGCCGGCAGCTGCTCGGCGCGGGCATCCGGCCGGTGCTCTACGGCGACGAGTACGCCGAGGTGCTCGAGGCCGCGCCCGATCTCGACCCCGTCGAACTGCTCGGGTCGACCGTGCAGACCTCCGATCTCGAACTGGTGATCGTTCTCGGCGGCGACGGCACCATCCTTCGCGCGGCCGAACTCACGCGCGGCTGCCCGGTGCCCCTGCTCGGCGTCAACCTCGGTCACGTCGGGTTCCTCGCCGAGAGCGAGCGCGAAGACCTCACCGAGACCGTGACCCGCGCCCTGGCCCGCGACTACACGGTCGAAGAACGACTCACCCTCAACGTGCGCGTCAAGGTCAACTCCGAGGTCGTCTACGAGACCTGGGCGCTCAACGAGGCCACCGTCGAGAAGGCCTCGAGAGAACGGATGCTGGAGGTCGTCATCGAAGTGGACGGTCGCCCCCTCCTCTCCTTCGGTTGCGACGGCGTGGTCATGTCCACTCCGACGGGGTCGACCGCCTACGCCTTCTCGGCCGGCGGACCGATCGTGTGGCCGAGCGTCGACGCCCTGCTGCTCGTTCCGCTGAGCCCCCACGCGCTCTTCGCCCGACCGCTCGTCGTCGGGCCCGACTCGTCCTTCGCGGTCGAGGTGCTCGACCGCACCCAGGGTACCGGCGTGCTCTGGTGCGACGGCCGCCGCGCCCACGACCTTCCCCGCGGCGCCCGCGTCGTGGTGCGCCGGTCGAACGAGCCCGTGCGGCTCGCCCGACTGTCGCAGGGGCCGTTCACCGACCGCCTCGTGCACAAGTTCAACCTGCCGGTCACCGGCTGGCGCGGTCCCGCCGACGACGTATCAGGGCAGACCGCGTGATCGAAGAGATCTTCATCCGCAACCTCGGTGTGATCGGCGAGGCCCGCCTGCCGCTCGGCCCCGGCTTCACGGCGATCACGGGCGAGACCGGCGCGGGCAAGACCATGGTCGTCACCGCCCTCGGCCTGCTGCTCGGCGAGCGTTCCGACGCCTCGGCGATCCGCTCCGGCAGCGCGCAGGCGATCGTCGAGGGCCACTGGCTCATCGACCAGAACGGTCCCGTCGCAGAGCGGGTGCGCGACGCCGGGGGAGACCTCGACGACGGCGAACTCATCATCGGCCGCTCGCTGTCGGCCGAGGGCCGCGGTCGCGCGACCGTCGGCGGACGCACCACCCCGGTGAGCGTGCTGAGCGAGATCGGCGAGCAGCTGGTCGTCGTGCACGGGCAGTCCGACCAGATCCGGCTGCGCTCGTCGACCGCGCAGCGCGAGGCGCTCGACCGGTTCGCCGGCGCCGAGCTGACCGCGATCGTCGGCACGTACCACGACGTGTACCGTCGCTGGCTCGCCAACCAGAGCGAGCTCGACCTGCTCGTGGCCGAGAGCGACCGCCGCGCCCGCGAAGCCGAAGACCTGCGCATCGCCACCGCCGAGATCGAGGCCGCCGCTCCGCAGCGCGGCGAAGACGACGAGCTCGCCGAACGCGTCGACCGTCTCACCAACCTCGAAGACCTCCGCCTCGCCTCGGCCCAGGCGCTCGACCTCGTCTCGGGCCAGAACTCCGACGAGGCCGCCGACGCCATCAGCCTGCTCGACACCGCCAAACGCCAGCTCGAGCGCGTCGCCGCCCACGACCCCGAACTCGCCCCGATCGTCGAGGCGCTCGACGCGGCGAACATCGCCGTCTCCGAGATCTCCGGGCAGCTGTCGAGCTACCTCGGCGGCCTCGACAGCGACGGCGGCCGCGAGCTCGAGGCGCTGCAGGAACGGCGGGCAGACCTCGCCGCGCTGGTGCGCAAGTACGGGCCCGCCCTCGACGACGTGATCGACTACCTCGACCAGGGCAGCGGACGGCTGCTCGAACTCGACACCGACTCCGACCGCATCGAGGCGCTTGTCGACGAGGTCGCAGCCGACCAAGCGCTCGTCGTCGAGCTCGCCGGTCGCCTCAGCGCCGTGCGCACGGCGGCAGCGGCCCGGCTGGCCGAGCGGGTCACCGCAGAGCTCGGCGCGCTCGCCATGCCCAACGCGACCCTGACCGTGCGGGTGGAAGACCGCGCCGAATACGGGCTGAGCGGCAAAGACCAGGTCGCCATCCTGCTGCAGCCGCACTCCGGAGCCGAACCGCGGCCGCTGGGCCGGGGCGCGTCGGGCGGCGAACTGTCGCGCGTGATGCTCGCCATCGAGGTCGTGATCGCGGGCAACGACCCCGTTCCCACATTCATCTTCGACGAGGTCGACGCCGGGGTCGGCGGCGCCGCAGCGATCGAGATCGGCCGGCGTCTCGCCGCGCTGAGCCGCAGCGCCCAGGTCATCGTGGTCACCCACCTCGCCCAGGTCGCCGCCTTCGCCACCAACCACCTGCGCGTGCTGAAAGACAGCGAGGGATCGGTCACCGCCTCGAGCGTCGAACAGCTCGAGGGCGACCAGCGCATCGCCGAGATGGCGCGCCTGCTCTCCGGCCTGCCCGACAGCGAGAACGCCCTCGCTCACGCGCGCGAACTCGTGGAGACGGCCCGCGCACTCGACGCCTGACCGGGCGCGCCGCGATCGCTACTCGAGGATCGGCACCGTCGACTCCGACGTCTCGCCGTCGCCGTCGAACGTCACCGTGAGAACGACGTCGCCGTCGCCGACGCCGGACGGTGTGCCGAACCGGTAGGTGGTGGGTGCCAGATCGGCCGTGCACGGGTTGTTGGGGCTCTGCGCGAACGTGAGTGCGAGCGTTCGCGGGTCGGCGACGGTGAGATCGGTGGGGACCGGCGCGCACGACGAGCTTCCGTAGACGACAACGACGAGAGAACCGCGGTCGTCGTCCCAGGCGGCGCCCATACCCGCGTCGAAAACCGCCTGAGGGTCGGACTGCAGCGCCTCGGGAAGATCGACACCGGTCTCGTGGGCGATGCTCTGCGGCCCGGCACAGGCTGCGAGCAGGGCGACGGCGGCCAGCGAGGGCAGGAGCCGTGTCATCCGCAACATGAGTGAAGCGTAGTACCGCCCCGCAATGTTGCGGGCGCGTGACATTTCACCCGACACGCGCACGAGGGGGCAATCGTGAGATACGCTAGAACCCCGTGGTGAACAATTCTGAAGCGGGCGTAACAAAGCACATTTTCGTTACTGGCGGGGTGGTGTCTTCCCTCGGCAAGGGACTCACGGCTGCCAGTCTGGGCAACCTTCTCACGGCGCGTGGTCTTCGCGTCGTGATGCAGAAGCTTGACCCCTACCTCAACGTGGATCCGGGAACGATGAACCCGTTCCAGCACGGCGAGGTCTTCGTGACCGACGACGGCGCGGAGACCGACCTCGACATCGGGCACTACGAGCGGTTCCTCGACATCAACCTCGACCAGGCCGCCAACGTGACGACCGGGCAGATCTATTCGACCGTGATCGCCAAGGAGCGCCGCGGCGAGTACCTCGGCGACACCGTGCAGGTCATCCCGCACATCACCGACGAGATCAAGCGCCGCATGCGCCTGCAGGCCGAAGAGCCCGCGGACGGCACCGGCCGCCCCGACGTGATCATCACCGAGATCGGTGGAACCGTCGGCGACATCGAGAGCCAGCCGTTCATCGAGTCGGCCCGCCAGGTGCGTCACGAACTCGGCCGCAAGAACGTCTTCTTCGTGCACGTCTCCCTCGTGCCGTTCATGAACGCCTCGGGCGAGCAGAAGACCAAGCCGACGCAGCACTCCGTCGCCGCGCTGCGGTCGATCGGTATCCAGCCCGACGCGCTCGTGCTGCGCTCCGACCGTCCGGTCTCCGAGAGCAACAAGCGCAAGATCGCGCTCATGTGCGACGTCGACGAGCAGGCCGTGGTCAACGCGGTCGACGTGCCGTCGATTTACGACATCCCGACGATGCTGCACGACCAGGGCCTCGACGCCTACATCATGGAGCAGCTCGGCCTCGTGGCCGACGACGTCGACTGGGACGGCTGGAACATCGTGCTCGACGCGGTGCACAACCCCAAAGACGAGGTCACGATCGGCCTCGTCGGCAAGTACATCGACCTGCCCGACGCCTACCTCTCGGTCACCGAGGCGCTCAAGGCCGGCGGGTTCGCGCACCAGGCGAAGGTCAACATCCGCTGGGTCGCCTCCGACACCTGCGAGACCCCCGAGGGCGCGGCGAAGCAGCTCTCCGACCTCGACGGCATCTGCGTGCCCGGCGGTTTCGGTGTGCGTGGCATCGAGGGCAAGCTCGGCGCACTGCTCTTCGCGCGTGAGAACCAGATTCCCGTGCTCGGCCTCTGCCTCGGCCTGCAGTGCATGGTCATCGAGTACGCCCGCGACGTCGTGGGCCTCGAGGGCGCATCGTCGAGCGAGTTCGACCCCGACACGCTCTACCCGGTGATCGCGACGATCGCCGAGCAGGTCGACATCATCGCCGGTGGCGACCTCGGCGGAACCATGCGACTCGGCCTCTACGAGGCGTCGCTCACCGAGGGTTCGATCGTCTCCGCCCTCTACGACGACGCGACGAGCATCGGCGAGCGTCACCGTCACCGCTACGAGGTCAACAACGCCTACCGCGAGCAGATCGCGGCGGCCGGCCTCAGCTTCTCGGGCGTCTCGCCCAACGGGCACCTCGTCGAGTTCGTCGAGCTGCCGCGCGAGGTGCACCCGTTCTACGTGGGCACCCAGGCGCACCCCGAGCTGCGGTCGCGCCCGAACCACGCCCACCCGCTGTTCAAGGGCCTCGTCGGCGCCGCGCTCGAGCGCCAGCAGGCCACACGCCTGTTCGAGGTGCCGGAGCCCGCGAGTGCCTGAGGCCGCTTCGGTCGCTGAGCCTGGTGAAGCGCTCGCCGACGAGCTCGTCGACCTGCCCGTCGTCTCGAGCGAGGTCGTCTTCGACGGCGCCATCTGGAACGTGCGCCGTGACCGCTTCGTCTACGCCGGCAACGAGATCGTGCGCGAGTACATCGACCACCCCGGCGCCGTCGCGGTGCTCGTGCTCGACGACCACGACCGCGTCTGCCTGATCAAGCAGTACCGCCATCCCGTCGCCACGCGCGAGTGGGAGCTGCCGGCCGGCCTGCTCGACTTCGCGGGCGAGTCCGCGCTCAGCGCCGCGCAGCGCGAGCTGGCCGAAGAAGTCGACCTCGTGGCGGCCGACTGGTCGGTGCTGGCCGACTTCCACACCTCGCCGGGCGGCAACAACGAGGCGCTGCGGGTCTACCTCGCGCGAGGCGTCACGGCCGCCGCCGAGGTGTTCGCCCGCACCGACGAGGAGAGCGACATCGAGACGCGCTGGGCGCCGCTCGACGAGGTCGTCGACGCCGTGCTCGACCGCCGACTGCAGAACTCGATCCTGCAGGTGGCCGCGCTCTCGGCGTTCGCGTCGAAAGCCAAGGGCTGGTCGACGCTCGCTCCCGCGGACGCGCCGTGGCCGCGGCATCCGGTCGCTCGGAAGCTCGCCCGCTCAGAATGAGCGAGTCGGCGCCGGCGATCGCGGTCATCATCGACCGCTACCTGCGCCACCTCGCCATCGAGCGGGGTCTCGCGGCGAATACCCTCGCGGCCTACCGGCGCGATCTCGACGGGTACGCGTCGTTCCTCGCCGAGAGCGGCGTGGAGACCCCCGAGGGGGTCGAACCGGCGCACGTGGCCGCGTACGCGCGCCGTCTCGGGTCGCGCCCCGAGGGGGCGTTGGTCGCGTCATCCATGGCCCGCATGCTGTCGTCGGTGCGCGGATTCCATCGGTTCCTGCTGGGTGAGGGACTCGTGCAGACGGATGTCGCGAGCGACACCAAACCGCCCAAACTCGGTTCGCGCCTGCCCAAGGCCATCACGATCGAACAGATGGGCCAGGTGCTCGCCGCGACCGACGGCGACGAACCGCAGCAGCTGCGCGACAAGGCACTGCTCGAACTGCTCTACGCCACCGGCGCCCGCATCAGCGAGGCGGTGGCGCTCAACGTCGACGACGTGATCGACGGCGATGTCGTGCGGCTCTTCGGCAAGGGCGGCAAGCAGCGCATCGTGCCCGTCGGCAGTTTCGCCCGCGCCGCCATAGACACCTACCTGGTGCGTGCCCGGCCGGGCTTCTCGCTGCGCGGCACGTCGACACCAGCGCTCTTCCTCGGCGCGCGCGGCCAGCGGGTGTCGCGGCAGAACGCCTGGCTCATCATCCGCGCGGCGGCCGAGCGGGCCGACCTCGGTTTCGAGATCTCGCCCCACACCTTCCGGCACTCCTTCGCCACGCACCTGCTGCAGGGCGGCGCCGACGTGCGCGTCGTGCAGGAGCTGCTCGGGCACTCCTCGGTCGCGACCACCCAGATCTACACCCAGGTCACCGCCGACACCCTGCGCGACATGTACACGACCGCGCACCCGCGGGCCCGCTGACGCCCCGGATGACTCGGATTCGGGTGACCCGCGGGCGGCCTACGCGGCTGGCCCGAGGCGAGCGGATACAGTTGTACCGCTCGGCCATGCACGGCCGGCAAGAACGGGAGCAGTACGCGTGACGGCCAAGAAGAACACGGGTAGCGAACTTCCCGGCCTCGAGACGCCCCCGGTCGGACCGACCGGCCGCCCGATCAGCGTTTTCCCCGTTCCCGCGCCTCTTTCCGGCCACGGCCCGGCCCGCATCATCACCCTCTGCAACCAGAAGGGCGGCGTCGGCAAGACCACGACCGCGATCAACCTCGCCGCGTCCCTCGCCGAGTACGGCCGCCGCGTTCTCGCGATCGACTTCGACCCACAGGGCGCCCTCTCGGCGGGCCTCGGCGTGCGCAACCACGACGTGCCCACCATCTACGACCTGATGCTCGGCACCATGAAGAACCCGAGCGAGGCAATCGTCGAGACCGCCTACCCGAACCTGCACATCATCCCCGCGAACATCGACCTGTCTGCCGCCGAGGTGCACCTCGTCAACGAGGTCGCGCGCGAGAACATCCTCGCCCGCGTGCTCGCCAAGGTGAGCGACAAGTACGACGTCATCCTCATCGACTGCCAGCCGTCGCTCGGCCTGCTCACCGTGAACGCGCTCACCGCGGCGCACGGTGTGCTCATCCCGCTCGAGTGCGAGTTCTTCGCCCTGCGCGGCGTCGCGCTGCTCGTCGAGACGATCGACAAGGTGCGTGACCGTCTCAACCCGGCGCTCGAGCTCGACGGGATCCTCGCCACGATGTACGACTCCCGCACCCTGCACTCGCGCGAGGTGCTGGAGCGCGTCGTCGACACCTTCGGCGACAAGGTCTTCGAGACGGTCATCGGCCGCACCGTGAAGTTCCCCGACGCCAGCGTGGCGGGCGCCCCGATCACCACCTTTGCCCCCGAGCACCAGGCCGCCGAGGCCTACCGCCAGCTCGCCAGAGAGTTGATCTCCCGTGGCGCAGCCGCCTAGCAGCGAGCTCGCAGAACCCGCCGTCACGAAGTTCTCGGTCAGCGTCGGCAGCTTCGACGGACCGTTCGACCTGCTGCTCTCGCTCATCGCGAAGCACGAGATGGACATCACCGAGATCTCGCTGAGCGTCGTCACCGGCGAGTTCATCGCCTACCTGCGGTCGCTCGACACCGCCGCCGAACTCGATCAGGCCAGCGAGTTCCTCGTCGTCGCCGCGACGCTGCTCGACCTCAAGGTGGCCGGGCTCCTGCCGCAGGGCGAGCTCGTCGACGCCGAAGACGTCGCCCTGTTCGAGGCCCGCGACCTGCTCTTCGCCCGCCTGCTGCAGTACCGCGCGTTCAAAGAGGCCACGTCGTGGTTCTCCGAGCGCCTCGACGCGGAATCGACCAGGCACTACCGCTCGGTGCGGCTCGAGGAGAAGTTCCGGCAGCAGACCCCCGACCTCGTCTGGACGCTCTCGCCGCAGGACTTCGCCGCCCTCGCCGCGCTCGCGATGGCGCCACGGGAAATCCCCGTCGTCGGGCTCGACCACCTGCACGCGCCGCTCGTCAGCATCCGCGAGCAGGCCTCGCACGTCGTCGCCCTGCTGCGCCGCAACGGAACCATGACCTTCCGCCAGCTCATCGCCGGAGCCGACCTCAAGGGCGTCGTCATCGCGCGCTTTCTCGCCGTGCTCGAGCTCTACCGCCACGCGGCGATCGCCTTCGACCAGCTCGAGCCGCTCGGTGAGCTCAGCATCAGGTGGAATGCGGAACACTGGTCTGAAGACAGCCTCGCCAATTTGGGATCAGATTATGACAATTGAGACGGATGCCGCGTCCCTCATCGCCCCCGACGCGTCGGTAGTGGCGCTCGACCGCGCCCTCGAGGCCATCTTCATGGTCGCCGACGAGCCGATGAGTCTCGTCAGCATCGCCACCAGCGTGCAGGTCCCCGTTGCCGAGGTGCGCAAGGCAATCGCGCGACTCGTCGCCGACTTCGACGGTGCCGACGGGGGAGTGCGCCGTGGTTTCGAACTGCGCGAGGTCGCCGGCGGGTGGCGTTTCTACGTGCGCCCCGAGCTCGACACGGTCGTCCGCGACTTCGTGCTCACCCAGAACCCCACCAAACTCAGCCAGGCCGCCCTCGAGACGCTCGCGGTGATCGCCTACAAGCAGCCGATCAGCCGCGGGGCGGTGGCGTCTATCCGCGCCGTCAACGTCGACTCGGTCGTGCGCACGCTGCTCGGCCGCGGACTGATCACCGAAAGCTTCACCGACAGTGAGACCGGTGCGATTCACTACGCCACAACCGACCTGATGCTCAGCCAGCTCGGAATCAACAGCATCGACGAG
>NZ_JBKKAD010000183.1:0-12781 GCF_046714715.1 Conyzicola sp.
ATTCCGACCGGGCAGGTGTCGAGGTGGCAGACGCGCATCATGACGCAGCCCTCGACGACGAGGGGCGCCGTGGCGAACCCGAACTCCTCCGCGCCGAGCAGCGCGCCGACGATCACGTCGCGGCCCGTCTTCATCTGGCCGTCGACCTGAACGACCACGCGGTCGCGCATTCCGTTGAGCATCAGCGTCTGCTGGGTCTCGGCGAGGCCGAGCTCCCACGGCGTGCCGGCGTGCTTGAGCGAGTTGAGCGGGCTGGCGCCCGTTCCCCCGTCGTGTCCCGAGACGAGCACGACGTCGGCCAGGGCCTTCGTCACACCGGCCGCGACCGCGCCGATGCCGCTCTGGCTCACGAGCTTCACGTGCACCCTGGCCACCGGGTTGGCGCGCTTGACATCGAATATCAGCTGCTTGAGGTCTTCGATCGAGTAGATGTCGTGGTGCGGGGGCGGCGAGATGAGGCCGACCCCGGCGGTCGCGTGGCGGGTGCGGGCGATCCACGGGTAGACCTTCGTGGGCGGCAGCTGGCCGCCTTCTCCGGGCTTGGCACCCTGCGCCATCTTGAGCTGGATGTCGGTCGCGTGGGTGAGGTACATGCTCGTGACGCCGAAGCGGCCGGACGCGACCTGCTTGATGGCGCTGCGGCGCGTGGGGTCGAGCAGGCGGTCGGTGTCTTCGCCGCCCTCTCCCGTGTTGCTCTTCGCGCCGATCGAATTCATGGCGATCGCGAGCGTCTCGTGCGCCTCGGCGCTGATCGAGCCGTAGCTCATCGCGCCGGTTGAGAAGCGCTTGACGATCGACGACACGGGCTCGACCTCGTCGAGGGGCACGACGGGGCGCTGACCGGTCTTGAACTCGAAGAGTCCGCGGATGGTCATGAGCTTCGAGGCCTGGTCGTCGACGAGCTTCGTGTACTCGCGGAAGATGTCGTACCGGCGCGCCCGCGTGGCGTGCTGCAGCCGGAACACGGTGTCGGGGTTGAAGAGGTGCGGCGGTCCCTCGCGGCGCCACTGGTACTCGCCGCCCGTCGCGAGACGCTCGTGCGCGCTGGTCGCGCCGTCGTCGGGATAGGCGGCCTCGTGCCGCGCCGCGCTCTCGGCCGCGATGACCTCGAGGCCGACGCCGCCGAGCAGGCTCGACGTTCCGGTGAAGTACTGGTCGACGAAGGCCTGGTCGAGCCCGACCGCCTCGAACGCCTGGGCGCCCGCGTACGACGAGACGACCGAGATGCCCATCTTCGACATGATCTTCAGCACGCCCTTGCCGAGCGCCTTGATCAGGTTCTTGACGGCCTTCTCGGGGGTGACTCCGGTGAGCATGCCGTTGCGCACGAGCTCTTCGGCGGTCTCCATGGCGAGGTACGGGTTGATGGCCGAGGCGCCGAAACCGACGAGGAGCGCGATGTGGTGTACCTCGCGCACGTCGCCGGCCTCGACGATGATGCCGACCTTCATACGGTTCTCGCGCCGGATGAGGTGGTGGTGGATCGCGGCGAGCATGAGCAGCGACGGGACGGGCGCGTACTCCTTGTTCGAGTCGCGGTCGGAGAGCACGATGAACTGCGCGCCGGCGTCGATAGCTTCGTCCACCTCGTCGCACATCGCGGCAAGGCGCTTCTCGAGCGCCTTCGGACCCTTGTCGACCCGGTAGAGACCCTTGATGGTGGTCGTGAGGCGGCTGCCCGGGTGCGGGTCGATGTGCTGGATCTTGGCGAGCTCGTCGTTGTCGATCACCGGGAAGTCGAGGATGACCTGGCGGGCGTGCTCGGGGGTGGCCGACAGCAGGTTGCGCTCGGGTCCGAGCCCCAGCTTCATCGACGTGACCACTTCTTCGCGGATCGAGTCGAGCGGCGGGTTCGTGACCTGTGCGAACTGCTGGGTGAAGTAGTCGAACAGCAGGCGCGGGCGCTCGGAGAGCACGGCGATGGGCGTATCGGAGCCCATGGCGCCGAGCGGCTCCGCGCCGTTCTTCGCCATCGGCATGATCATGATGCGCACTTCTTCTTCGGTGTAGCCGAAGGTGCGCTGACGGCGGGTGACCGAGGCGGGAGTGTGCACGATGTGCTCGCGGTCGGGCAGGTCTTTCAGGTGGATGCGCCCTTGGTCGAGCCATTCGCCGTAGGGCGCGGCAGACGTCAGCTGGCCCTTGATGTCGTCGTCCTCGATGATGCGGCCGGCCTCGGTGTCGACGAGGAACATCTTGCCGGGGCGCAGGCGGCCCTTGCGCACGACCTTCGCCGGGTCGATGTCGAGCACGCCGATCTCGCTCGCCAGCACGACGAGGCCGTCGTCGGTGACGAGGAAGCGGCCGGGGCGCAGGCCGTTGCGGTCGAGCGTGGCGCCGACGAGCGAACCGTCGGTGAAGACGAGGGCGGCGGGGCCGTCCCACGGCTCCATGAGCATCGCGTGGTACTCGTAGAACGCCTTGCGGGCGGCCTCGACGTCGGTCTGGTTCTCCCAGGCCTCCGGCACCATCATCATGATCGAGTGCGGCAGCGAACGGCCGGTCAGGCTGAGCAGCTCGACGACCTCGTCGAACGAGGCCGAGTCGCTCGAACCGGGCGTGTTGATGGGAAGCAGGCTCGGGATGTCGCCGAGCAGCTCGGACTCGAGCTGCGACTGGCGGGCGCGCATCCAGTTGCGGTTGCCCTGCACCGTGTTGATCTCGCCGTTGTGGGCGATCATGCGGAACGGCTGCGCGAGCGGCCACGACGGGAACGTGTTGGTGGAATAACGCGAGTGCACGAGGGCGAGCTTCGAGACGAAGCGTTCGTCGCCCAGGTCGGGGTAGAACGGCTCCAGCTGCAGCGTCGTGACCATGCCCTTGTAGACCAGGGTGCGGCTGGACAGCGAGGGGAAATAGGCGCCGAAGCCGTGCTCGGCCCGCTTGCGCAGGCGGTAGACCTGACGGTCGAGTTCGATTCCGGAGATCAGCGACCCCGAGTCATCCGTTCTCGTCGACGCGAGGAACAGCTGTTCGAAGACGGGCATGGCGGCGCGGGCGAGATCGCCGACCTGGTCGGGACGCACGGGCACCTCGCGCCAGCCGAGCACGGTGAGGCCCTCTTCTTTCGCGATCGAGGCGATGCCCGCCTTGATCTCGGCCCTGTCGTCGTCTTCGGTGGGCAGGAAGGACATGCCGACCGCGTAGCTGCCGGCGGGCGGAAGGTCGAAGCCGGCGACGGCGCGCAGGAAGTCGTCGGGGATCTGGGTGATGATGCCCGCGCCGTCGCCGGTTCCGGCGTCGGAACCGATGGCACCGCGGTGCTCGAGGTGACGCAGGGCGTCGAGCGCCGCGTCGATGATGTCGTGCCCCGCGGTTCCGCGGAGGGTGGCCACCATCGCCAAGCCGCAGGCGTCTTTCTCACGACGGGGGTCGTAGAGGCCTGTCGCCTGGGGCGTGGTGCTGAAGCGCTGGAGTGCTGGCGTGAGAGCCATCGATGTCCGTCCTCACGATGTGTTGGAGCGTGTGGGACGTCGGCGGCCCATCGGGTGTCAGAGGTGGCCCTATCGTCAGGACTTGGCGCCTTTTTCGCTTGTGGCGAGCTCTTCGGTTGGGGACGCGGCCTCATTGCCTGGTTCGTCGATGTCCGAATAGGTGTCGTTCGATTCTACCCCAGTGCCCGGCTTGACCCATTCGCGACCCGCGACGTAGGGGCTCGGCTCGAGGCCGGGGTGGCGCCGGTTCTGCACCACGATGATCACGATTCCGAGGATGACGGCGAGAATAGCCGCCCAGACGTTGCTTCGCAGGCCGAAGAACACCTCGCTCGGGTCGATGCGGATCGACTCGAAGACGGAACGGCCGAGGCCGTACCAGACGAGGTACAGGCCGAGCACCTTGCCCCACTGCAGGCGCATCTTGCGCTCGATGATGAGGATGAGCGCGAAGCCCACGAGGTTCCAGATGATCTCGTAGAGGAACGTGGGGTGGAACAGCGTGCCCTCCGGCAGGCCGGCCGGGTACGCCGGGTTCGTCGACTCGATCTCGAGGCCCCATGGCAGGTCGGTCGGCTGGCCGAAGAGCTCGTGGTTGAACCAGTTGCCGAGGCGGCCGAGGGCCTGAGCGAGCAGCAGCGCCGGGGCGACGGCGTCGGCGAAGGTCCAGAAGCGGATGCCCGAGAACCGGCAGCCGATCCAGGCGCCGATGGCCCCGCCGATGAGCGATCCGAAGATGGCGATGCCGCCCTCCCAGACGAACAGCACGGCCCACGGGTTGGCCCCGTCGAAGAAGTAGTCGTCGGGGTGGGTGAGCACGTGGAAGACGCGGGCGCCGACGATGCCCAGCGGAACCGCCCAGATGATGATGTCGAGCACCACGCCCGGCTCGGCGCCGCGGCGCGTGAGGCGGTAGTTGGTGAGGATGCCCGCCGCGATGATGCCGATCAGGATGCAGATGGCGTACGCGCGGATGTTGAGGTCGAAGGCGAAGCCGTCGACGCCGATGTCACGGATCCACTGGCCGAGGTTGAAGACCTGCCACGCGTAGTCGGGGCTGGGGATACTGAGGGGTGCGAACACGAGGCAGAGACCTTTCGGGGTGTGCGAAGACGTAGTAAGACTAGCCCCGTCAGGGCCGTGGTTTGGTTACGGGCGGGTGCCGGCGCTGAGGGCGGCCGCGGTGCGTGCGACGGCGTCGACTCCCCCGTCGGCGAGTGCCTTGACCAGCGCGGAACCGACGATCGCGCCGTCGGCGTAGCTCAACACCTCGCGCACCTGGTCGCCGGTGGAGATGCCGATTCCGACGCAGGTGCTCGTGGCGCCGGCGTCGCGCAGGCGGGCGACGAGCGAGCGGGCGGCCGAGTCGACGTCCTGGCGGGCACCGGTGATCCCCATGGTCGAGACGGCGTAGACGAAGCCCCTGCTCTTCTCGACGGCCTGCGCGAGACGGGCCTCGGACGACGACGGTGCGGCGAGGAAGACGCGGTCGAGACCGGTGCGGTCGGATGCCGCGAGCCAATCCTTGGCTTCGTCGGGCACGAGGTCGGGCGTGATGAGGCCCGCGCCGCCCGCGGCGAGCAGTTCGTCTGCGAAGCGTTCGACGCCGAACTGGATGACGGGGTTCCAGTAGGTCATCACGAGCACGGGGGCGTCGACGCGCGCCGTGATGGCCGCAACGGCCTCGATGCCGTGCTTGAGGCGGAAGCCGCCGCGCAGGGCGATCTCGGTGGCGTGCTGGATGACCGGGCCGTCCATGACCGGATCGGAGTAGGGCAGGCCGAGTTCGAGCACGTCGACGCCGTTCTCGACGAGGGCGACGGCGGCCTCGATGCTCGTGGCGAGGTCGGGGAAACCGGCCGGCAGGTAGCCCACGAGGGCACCGGAGCCGGCGTCGGTGCGCACCCGGATGGCGTTCTCGACGACGCTCTGCGAACCGACGCTCATCGCTCGGGGCTCTCTTCTACGGGGGCGAGGTCTTCGGCGGCCAGCGCCTCGGCATCGAGGATGTCGAAGTACTTGCCGGCCGTTTCCATGTCCTTGTCGCCGCGACCGGAGAGGTTCACGAGGATGACGGCGTCGGGGCCCAGTTCTCTGCCGAGCTTGATCGTGCCGGCCAGCGCGTGCGCCGACTCGATCGCGGGGATGATTCCCTCGGTGCGGCTGAGCAGGCGGAGGGCCTGCATCGCCTCGTCGTCGGTGATCGGCAGGTAGTTCGCCCGGCCAAGGTCGTGCAGCCAGGAGTGCTCGGGGCCGACGCCCGGGTAGTCGAGGCCGGCGGAGATGGAGTGGGAGTCGACGGTCTGGCCGTCTTCGTCCTGCAGCATGTAGCTGCGGGCGCCGTGCAGCACACCGGGACGCCCGCGCGTGATGGTCGCGGCGTGACGGTCGGTGAGGTGGCCGTCGCCCGCGGCCTCGTAACCGTAGAGCGCGACATCCGCATCATCGAGGAAGGCGTGGAAGATGCCGATGGCGTCGCTGCCGCCGCCGACGCACGCGGCGACCGCGGTGGGCAGGCTGCCGGTGAGGTCGATGACCTGCTGGCGCGCCTCCTCGCCGATGATCTTCTGGAAATCGCGCACCATGGCCGGGAACGGGTGGGGACCGGCGACGGTGCCGAAGATGTAGTTGGTGGTGTCGACGCTCGCGACCCACTCGCGGTAGGCCTCGTTGATCGCGTCCTTGAGGGTGCGGGTGCCGGTCGTCACCGAGACGACCTCGGCGCCGAGGAGCCGCATGCGGGCCACGTTGAGCGCCTGGCGGTCGGTGTCGACCTCGCCCATGTAGATGACGCACTCGAGCCCGAAGAGGGCGGCGGCGGTCGCGGTGGCGACACCGTGCTGCCCGGCACCGGTCTCCGCGATCACGCGGGTCTTGCCGATGCGCTTGGTGAGGAGCGCCTGGCCGAGCACGTTGTTGATCTTGTGCGAGCCGGTGTGGTTGAGGTCTTCGCGCTTCAGGATGATGCGGGCGCCGCCGGCGTGCTCGGCGAACCGCGGCACCTCGGTGATGATCGAGGGCCGGCCGGTGTAGGTCTTGTGCAGAGCGGACAACTCGGCCGCGAACTCGGGGTCGGTCTTCGTCAGCTCGTACGCCGCGCTCAGTTCGTCGAGCGCTGCGACGAGGGACTCGGGGACGAAGCGTCCGCCGAACTCGCCGAAGTAGGGGCCGATTTCGTCGCGCAGGTGGGTCATCAGGAACCAAGGAATTCTGTGAGGGTGGCCACGGGGTCGCCCGTGACGAGGGCTTCGCCGATGAGTACCACGTCGGCGCCGGCGGCGCGGTAGTGGGCGACGTCGGCCGGCGTCTTGACCGCGGACTCGGCGACCCGGATGACTCCGGCGGGGATGCGGGCCGCGAGGGTGCCGAAGAGGTTCTGGTCGAGCTCGAACGTCGACAGGTTGCGGGCGTTCACGCCGATCAGCTGCGCCCCGAGATCGATGGCGCGGTCGAGCTCGTCGCCGGTGTGGGTCTCGACGAGCGCGGTCATGCCGAGCTGGTTGACGAGGTCGTAGAGCTCGGTGAGCAGCGGGGTCTCGAGGGCGGCGACGATGAGCAGCACGAGGTCTGCCCCTGCGGCGCGCGCCTCGAACACCTGGTACGGCTCGGCGATGAAGTCTTTGCGCAGCACCGGCAGCGACACCGCCGCGCGGACGGCTTCGAGGTCGGCGAGCGATCCGCCGAACTTGCGGCCCTCGGTGAGCACGCTGATGACGCTCGCTCCCCCGGTCTCGTAGGCGCGGGCGAGGGCCGCAGGGTCGGGGATCTCGGCGAGGGCACCGCGAGAGGGGCTCGAGCGCTTGACCTCGGCGATGATCTTGACGCGGTCGGCCGGTGCGAGCTGGGCGAGCGCGTCGAGCGCCGCCGGGCGTGCGAGGGCGGCCGACTCGACGTCGGCGAGACTCCGGGTCGCCCGACGCTCCGAAGCGTCTGCGAGAGCTCCGGCTACGAGGGAGTCGAGCACTCTAGTCGTGCACCTTCGGCGCGTACTTCGTGCCACCGACGCCGTAGCCGAGCCTCGCGAGCACGACGCCGGTCAGCAGGCCGAGCACCGCGAGAACGCCCGAGGCCACCACGAGCCAGGGCAGGTCGAACCAGAAGAAGAGGGTGCCGAGCAGGAACGCGACCAGCATGATGATGACGGCGGTCCAGGCTGCGGGCGAGTTGCCATGTCCGGAATCAGACTCGGTGGACATGATGCTCCATTCGTTGTTGGTGCCACGTGTTGTTTGGCGCTAAAACTCTATCGCGACGAGGCGGGTGTCACCGACGAGGTCGCCAGCGCGCCACGCTAGTCGTTGGTCGTGGGGTCTTTGCCGCCGCTGAGGGAGTCCCAGTCGTCGACGGAGGTACGCTGGGCGTCCGCGGGTTCCAGGCGCGCGGCCTGGTACTTGCGGGTCGCCGTGGGCCAGTGCCGGCTGGTGGCGACGATCGCTACGCCGGCCAGGATGATCAGCACACCGCAGACGATCACGAGCCACGGCCAGAACCCGCCGTCGATCGTGTCGACGAGGTCGGCGACGGAGGTCGAGCCCGAGACGCCCGTCGCGGTGGAGATGGCCGAGGCGGATGCGGCGATCGGGTCGCCGGCCGCGAGAATGCCCGAGAACACCACGGCGACGCCGATGAGCGACTCGAGGATGCCGAAGATCACACGGAACACGGGGCCGGCGATGCTCAGGGCTCCGACCAGAACGAGGCTCGTGAGGGCGAGGGCCGAGAGCGCCGGCGCGGCGACCTGGCCGTCGACGTCGATCGTGGTGCCGTCGACGAGGGTGACGCCGAACCACACCTGCGTCCAGGAGACGAGCGTGAGGATGGCGAGACCGGCACTCGCCAGAATCACGATCGACTTGGTGCGGCGCGGTGGGCGGGCCGACGCCGTGTCGCTCACTGCACCCTCCGCATCGCGTTCGCCACGGCGACGGCCCGCAGCGGTGCGGCCGCCTTGTTCTGCGACTCGAGATGCTCGGCGGCGGGGTCGGAGTCGGCGACGAGGCCGGCCCCCGCCTGCACTCGGGCCATGCCGCCGACGATGGTCGTGGTGCGGATCGCGATGGCCAGGTCGAGGTCGCCGGCGAAGTCGAAGTAGCCGACCACTCCCCCGTAGACACCGCGCTGCGCGGGCTCGAGCTCGTCGATGATCTCGAGGGCGCGCGGCTTGGGGGCGCCCGAGAGCGTGCCGGCCGGGAACGTGGCCGTGAAGACCTCTATCGGCGTGGCATCCGGCCTCAGGTTGCCCTCGACGCTGGAGACGAGGTGCATGATGTGGCTGAACCGCTCCACCTGCATGAACTCGGTCACCTCGACGGTGCCCGGCGTGCACACCTTCAGCAGGTCGTTGCGGGCGAGGTCGACGAGCATGAGGTGCTCGGAGCGTTCCTTCTCGTCGGCCAGCAGTTCGACGGCGAGCTCGATGTCGCGCTCGATGTTCTCGGCGCGTGGGCGGGAGCCGGCGATCGGGTGCATGTGCACGCGGCCGTCTTGCACCTTCACGAGCGCCTCGGGGCTGGAGCCGACGATCTGGTACGGCTCGCCGTCGGTGTCGACGAGGGTGAGCAGGTACATGTACGGCGACGGGTTGAGGGTGCGCAGCACGCGGTACACGTCGATCGCGTCGGCGGTGATCTCGTGGTCGAAACGCTGCGAGACGACGACCTGGAAGACGTCACCGTCGCGGATGTACTTCTTCGAGCGCTCGATCGACTCGGCGTACTCGGCCTCGGTGGTGCGCGGGATCGGCTCGGCCTGGATGCTCAGATCGACCTCGGCGAGCCAGGCCTCGCTCGGCGCGGCGAGCTTCGACTGCATGGCGTCGAGGCGGCGTTGGGCACCGTCCCACGCGTCGTCGTTGCTCTCGGCTCCGTCGCCGAGCGCCGTGGCGATGAGCAGAACGGTGCCGTCGCGGTGGTCGATCACGACCAGCTCGGAGACGAAGCTCATGGCCTGGCCGGGAACGCTGAAGTCTGCGGGCGGCACGTTCTGCAGGTTCTCGATCTGGCGGATCGCCTCCCAGCCGATGAATCCGACGAGCCCGCCGGTCAGCGGCGGGTGGCCGGCGACGTGCGGGGTGCTCCAGCGTTCGTGCAGGTGGGCGAGCGCGGCGAGGGGGCCGGATGGCACGTCGGTGCTGAGAAAATCGGAACCGAGGGCCCGCTCGGCGCTCATGCCGTAGTCGAGCCAGGAGAACTGCTGGTCGCGCTGCGTGAGCACGCCGAAGCTCGCCGCTCCGACGAAGGAGAACCGCGACCAGATGCCGCCCTGCTCGGCGGACTCGAGCAGGAAGGTTCCCGGATTGCCCGCCGCGAGCTTGCGGTAGATGCCCACGGGGGTCTCGCCGTCGGCGAAGAGTTCACGGATGACGGGCACGACCCGGTGCCCGGCGTCGAGGCGGGAGTCGAAGTCGGCTCGCGACGTTGTGCCGGTCATTCGGCGTGCCCGATCTTCGGAGACAGCGGGTCGACGTCGAAGCAGGCGTGCGCGCCGGTGTGGCACGCCGGGCCGATCTGGTCGACTGTGACGAGCAGGGTGTCGGCGTCGCAGTCGAGGGCGGCGCCGCGCACGAACTGCACGTTGCCGCTGGTGTCGCCCTTGCGCCAGTACTCCTGACGGCTGCGCGACCAGTAGGTGACGCGCCCCTCGGTGAGGGTGCGGCGCAGCGCCTCGGCGTCCATGTAACCGAGCATCAGGACCTCTTTCGAGTCCCACTGCTGCACGATCGCCGGCAGGAGGCCGCCGTCTTTGAACGCGGCACGCTCGACGACCGCCTCGACGGTCTCGGCCGTGAGTTCGATCGACTCGGTCATCGCGTCACCACTCCCGTCTCGGCCAGCGCGCGCTTCACGTCGCCGACAGTCAATTCTCCGTTGTGGAACACGGATGCCGCCAGAACCGCGTCGGCACCGGCCGCGATGGCCGGGGCGAAGTGCTCGAGCTTTCCGGCACCGCCGCTCGCGATCACCGGCACCCGGCTGATCTCGCGCATCGCGGTGATCAGCTCGAGGTCGTAGCCCGTCTTCATGCCGTCGGCGTCGATCGAGTTGACCAGCAGCTCGCCCGCGCCGCGCTCGATCGCCTCAACCGCCCAGGAGAGCGCGTCGATCGTCGTCTCGGTGCGGCCGCCGTGGGTCGTCACGACGAAACCGCTCGGCACGGCGTCGCTGCGCTTCACGTCGAGGCTGAGCACGACGCACTGCGCGCCGAACCGGTCGGCGATCTCGCCGATCAGCTCGGGGCGGGCGATGGCGGCGCTGTTGACGCCTACCTTGTCGGCCCCGCTCGCCTGCAGCCGCGAGACGTCGTCGGTGGAACGCACGCCCCCGCCGACCGTGAGCGGGATGAAGACCTGCTCGGCGGTGGCCCGCACGACGTCGTACATCGTGTCGCGGTTGTCGACGGTGGCCTTCACGTCGAGGAAGGTGATCTCGTCGGCGCCCTGCTCGTAGTAGGTGCGGGCGAGTTCGATCGGGTCGCCCGCGTCACGCAGGTTGAGGAAGTTGACACCCTTCACCACGCGCCCGGCTGCGACGTCGAGGCACGGGATGACCCGCACTGCCACGCCCACGGTCAGATCCTCGCGGCGTGGATCGAGCTGACGAGGATGGCCCTGGCGCCCAGTTCGTAGAGCGCGTCCATCACGTGGTTGGTGTCCGCCCGGTTCACCATCGCGCGCACGGCGACCCACTCGGGGTCCTGCAGCGGCGAGATCGTGGGGCTCTCGAGGCCCGGGGTGATGGCCGTGGCGGCCTCGACGAGAATGACGGGAACGTCGTAGTCGACGAGCACGAACTGGCGGGCAACGAGAACGCCCTGCAGGCGACGCTGCAGCGTCGTGATTCCGGCCAGATCGGTCTTCGCACTGATGAGAACGGCCGTCGACTCGAGGATCACCGGCCCGAAGATCTCGAGACCCTGGGCGCGCAGGGTCGAACCGGTGCTCACGACGTCGGCGACGGCATCCGCGACACCGAGCTTGATAGCCGACTCGACGGCGCCATCGAGGCTGACGAGCTTTGCGGTTACGCCGTGCCTGGCGAGGAAGTCGCCGACGAGACCGGGGTAGCTGGTCGCGACGCGCACGCCCTCGAGGTCGCCGAGTTCGGCGAAGGCGCCGGGGCGGCCGGCGAAACGGAAGGTGGAGCCGCCGAAGTCGAGGGCGGCGATCTCCGCGGCCTCCGAGCCGGAGTCGAGCAGCAGGTCGCGGCCGGTGATGCCCACGTCCAGCGCGCCCGAACCGACGTAGGTGGCGATGTCGCGGGGACGCAGGTAGAAGAACTCCACGTCGTTGCGCGGGTCGCTCGCGCTCAGCGCGCGGGGGTCGCGGCGACCGAGGTAGCCGGCCTCGAGCAGCATCTCCGCGGCGGTCTCGCTCAGTGAACCCTTGTTGGGCACTGCAATTCTCAGCATGGTTGAGCCTTTGTGTGGTGGTGGATGATGCGGAGGGGGCGGGTTCTACAGATGTCGGTAGACATCGGCGGGACTCAGGCCCTTCGCGATCATCATCACCTGCAGGTGGTAGATGAGCTGCGAGATCTCCTCGGCGGCCTCGTCGTTCGACTGGAACTCGGCGGCCATCCACACTTCAGCGGCCTCTTCGACGATCTTCTTGCCGATCGCGTGAACGCCGGCGTCGAGTTCTGCGACCGTGCCCGATCCCTCGGGACGCGACACGGCCTTCTCGCTCAGCTCGGCAAAAAGGTCGTCGAAAGTCTTCACGAGGTCAAGGGTACTCGTCGTGGCGCCCGCCCCGCACACGGTCGGTGGCGCCCCGCACAATGTCGGTGGATAGAGTGCCCTCATGCTCACCGACCGCGCACTGGGTGTCTCCCTCCCCCGCGACCTCGCCGTCGACCGCATCGCCGACTTCGCCCGCGCGGCCGAGACGCTCGGCTTCGACGAACTCTGGATCGTCGAGGACTGCTTCTTCCGCGGCGGAATCGCCCAAGCGGCGGTCGCGCTGGCCGTCACATCACGCATCCACGTAGGCATCGGCGTCCTGCCCGCCGCCGCACGCAACGCGGCATTCGCGACGCTCGAGGCCAACACGCTGGCCGAGCTGTTCCCCGGCCGGGTGACGATCGGGGTCGGGCACGGAATGCCGTCGTGGATGCGACAGGTGGGCGCATGGCCGGCGAGCCCGCTGACGATGCTGGAGGAGACGATCGTCGCGATGCGGGCGTTGCTGCACGCCGAGACCGTGTCGGTCGAGGGACGGTACGTGCGGCTGCGCGGGGTCGAACTCGAGAGCCCCGCCGCCGAGCCGCCGCTCGTCCTCGCGGGGGTGCGGGGTCCGAAGTCGCTCGCGCTGTCGGGGCGCGTCGCCGACGGCACGGCCCTCGCGGAACCGG